>DQVB01000481.1 GCA_015661985.1 Planctomycetota bacterium
GACCCCGGACCATGCTCGAAAAGATCTGGGACGCTCACGTCGTCCACGCCGAGCCGGGCAAACAGACGATCCTGTATATCGATCTGCATCTGGTGCACGAGGTGACCAGTCCGCAGGCGTTCGAGGCCCTGCGCCTGGCTGGCCGTACCGTCCGCCGGCCCGAACGCACGGTGGCCACCGTGGACCACAACGTACCCACCACGGACCGGCGGGCGGCGATCCAGGATCCCGTGGCCCGCCGGCAGATCGACACGTTACGGGAGAACTGCCGGCAATTCGGCATCCGGTTGTACGACCTCGAGGACGAGCGTCAAGGGATTGTGCATGTCATCGGTCCCGAGCTGGGTCTGACCCAACCCGGCATGACGATCGTCTGCGGCGATAGCCACACGGCCACCCACGGCGCCTTCGGGGCCTTGGCCTTCGGCATCGGCACCAGCGAAGTGGAGCACGTGCTGGCCACGCAGACGCTCCTGCAGCAGAAGCCCAGGACGATGGAGGTCCGCGTGGAGGGGGTCTTGCCGCGGGGGGTGACGGCCAAGGACTTGATCCTCTTTCTGATCGGCCGCATCACGCCCCAGGGCGGCACCGGGTACTGCATCGAATACACCGGCCCGGTCATTCGCCGGCTGAGCATGGAAGGGCGGATGACCGTCTGCAACATGTCGATCGAAGCGGGGGCCCGGGCGGGGATGATCGCCCCGGATCAAACCACCTTCGACTATCTCCGTGGTCGCCCTTTCGCCCCGAAGGACTTCGACGCCGCGGTCGAGCGATGGCAAGGGCTGCCCAGCGACCCCCACGCGCGCTACGACCGCTCGGAGGTTTTCTACGCCGAGGGGATCGAGCCCCAGGTGACGTGGGGGACCAACCCGGGCCAAGTGACGGGGATCACCGGCCGGGTGCCGGACCCCGAACGCTGGGTTGACCGCACCGACCGCAAGGCAGCGGAGAAGGCGCTGGAGTACATGGGCCTGAACCCGGGGGAGCCGATCCAGGCGATCCGGGTGGACAAGGTGTTCATCGGCTCCTGCACGAACGGCCGGATCGAAGACCTGCGAGCCGCGGCCCGCGTGGTACGCGGCTACCGCGTGGCCGGAGGCGTGGAGGCCCTGGTGGTGCCCGGCAGCGGTTTGGTCAAACGGCAGGCCGAACGGGAAGGACTGGACAAGATCTTCCGCCAGGCCGGCTTCCAGTGGCGCGAGGCGGGCTGTAGTATGTGCCTGGCCATGAACCCCGATCGGCTGGAGCCGGGCCAACGGTGCGCCGCGACCAGCAACCGGAATTTTGAAGGCCGCCAGGGCAAGGGGGGCCGCACCCACCTGGTCTCTCCTCCCATGGCCGCCGCGGCCGCCATCGCCGGCCACTTCGTCGATATCCGAGACTGGGAGTACCGATAACCGCCATGCGACCTTTTCGCCAGCACACCGGGCTGGTCCTCCCCATGGATCGGTCCAACGTGGATACGGACCAGATCATTCCCAAGCAGTTCCTCAGGCGGATCGAGCGATCGGGCTTCGGCCGGTTCCTGTTCTTCGACTGGCGCTACCGCGACGATGGATCGCCCAATCCCGACTTCGAATTGAACCGGCCCGAATTCGCCGGCGCCACCATCCTCTTGACCCGACGCAACTTCGGCTGTGGTTCCAGCCGGGAACATGCACCCTGGGCCCTGGAAGATTACGGCTTCCGCGTGCTCATCGCGCCGAGCTTCGCGGATATCTTCTACAACAACTGTTTCAAGAACGGACTGCTGCCTATCCAGTTCGACGAACGGGTGGTGGACGAACTGTTCCGCCGCACGGCCCGCCACCCCCGCTACCAACTGACTGTGGATCTGGAGAACCAGACCGTGACCGACTCCCACGGCCTGGCCCTGCCGTTTCAGGTGGACGCCTTCCGCCGCCATTGCCTGCTCCACGGGCTGGACGACATCGCCCTGACGCTGGAGCACGAAGAGAAGATCGCCGCTTACGAGACGAGCCGCGGCATCGCCTGATTCACCGCCGGCCGCTTGCCCCGAAGTCCGCCTCCCACATGGGCGTGCCGGGGGCCACGGCGACCACCTCCCAGCGGTACTTGAAGGGCCCCACCAGGTGCTCCGGATCATCGAAACACTCGGCGATCTCTTTCCGGTCCAACTCCTCGATGGGCTCGCCGGACGGCCGCTCGGCATGGGCCGAAATGGCCAGTATCCGATAGTCCCCGGGCCGGCCCAGGATCAGCGAGAACCGCCC
Source organism: Planctomycetota bacterium (assembly GCA_015661985.1). Lineage (GTDB taxonomy): Bacteria > Planctomycetota > Planctomycetia > Pirellulales > Thermoguttaceae > SZUA-1497. The sequence continues at coordinate 2,238 of DQVB01000481.1, forward strand.
TGAAGCATCGGCCCGCGTGATCGCTCCGCCACAGGCCCGGATCTTGGCCGCCGTGGCGTCCGTATCGCTCAGCCGCGCATCAAGCGGCCGGATGCCGCGCGTCGGCAGACGCGCCCTCAACCCGACCCCGTCCGGGATGGCAATCACCACCGCCCCTTCGTCACCTACCGGACGGCCGCCGCCTGGATCGTAGACCAGACGGCCTTCCAGCAACACGGGCCCAGCGGCCGACACATCGGCGGGTGGCGTTGCGACCGCCGAATCGCTGCTGCGTCCGAACCAATACCCGAACACGAATCCCGCCACGGCCACCAGCACGAACAGCAGCCCCTGCCAGTAGATCACACGACGAGGAAACAAGATCATCCCTCGCGCACCAACCTCCAGGGCGGAACGCTCCACGCTGGCTGTCTCCGAGCTGGTCGGCGGGATGCCGGTTACCGTCGCGGGGGGCGTCCAGACAGGGATGCTCGCAGACACGTCTTTCGGCTGGTCGGCCTCCTCCACCGGCTGCTCCGACGCTGAGGGCACGGCGCCCGTTGCGGCATCTCCTGCCGCCGCAGCCACCTCAGGACTGGGTACCCGCTGGATCGCCCCACACTTGGGACAGGTCACCTCCGCTCCCGCCTTGCGGCTGCCGATGCTCAACAGCCGGCGGCAACGCGTGCAATGAAACCGAATCGGCATCGACGATCTCCCCGCCCCATTGGTACTCGGATTCGGCCCGGCTCTTCCGGCCAACCACAGACCCCGACCCGCAGACACCACATCGCGCCGCAGGCTGCTGTGCCGGGTTGACGTTCATCGCCCCAGCGCCTCATCGGCCCCTGCCGACAAAGCTGGAATCGTCCGGCACCTGATCATCCGGCCGCGACGGATCGTCTCCCGCTGTCGATAAGTCTTGCCTGATGGCCCATTGAACTGATGAATCACGCCCTCAGCCGGATCGACCAACCAGACCTCGCCAGTTCCCGCGTCGGCATAGAGCGGCAGCTTCACCTGGCGGTCGTAATCCGACGACGTCTCCGCCACTTGGATCACCAACAACACGCCGTCGGTCCGGGGAGGTTGGACCTCGTAGAAATCGTCGTGCCGTTTCAAGACGGCCACGTCGGGCTGGGGCTGCGAGTGCGTGGTGAGCCGCACGGGATTCTGGATGCTCACTATGGCCGTGCGGCCCAAGCGGCTGCCCAGAACCTGGTTGAGCCGGTTCACACATGCCGCGTGCCGGCTTCCAACGGGAGCCATTTCGATGATTTCTCCTTCGATGAGCTCCAGCCGTCCGTCTTCGTGGAAAACGCCGGCGCGAGTCATCTGTTCGTACTCATCAACGGTAAATCGCCTCCTTTGAACGGGGACGCTCATCGGGCCCTTTGAACTCCTGCACCGCCCCGCGGCAAGGAGGAAAGAATCCGCTTGGGAGATGAATCCGGTTTCGCACCGGAATACGTAACCTTATGAAGGTATCACCCAGTGCAAGGATTGTCAACCGGGCGCGGCCGGTGCGGTCTCGGCGACCGCATCGTGACAGACTGTCCGTGAAGATCGTCCCGCCGAAGCCGGAATCGGCCCCGGCAGGGTGACAGCGGTCCGCCAAGCGGCTACAATTCGGCAATCCAAGGGGCCAGCTGGACAAAGGGGCAAGGGCGCGGGTGAAGAAAGCCAACCAAAGGAGCAAGTCATGCCATCCCGATCCCTAGCCCTGGCGGCTTTCTCTGCGTTGACTTTGTGCCAGCCGTTCTGGGCGGCGGCCGCTGAGGTGACCCTGTCGCTGGAGCAAGCGGTGGCCGAAGGCAAAATCGACTTGGAGATCCGGTCGCTGGGCCGGCCCAGCGGCGCGTGCATGAAGCTGGTGATCAAGCGGCGTGTGCCCGAGACGTTGCGGCTGACCGTCCGATCGGGATTGGTGTTCAAGAGCCGTTCGGGCAAGGTCCAGGACATGGTGGCCGCCAAGGTGCTGGGGGAATACAACGCGAAGAAAAACACGTACCGGCCCGATGGGCTGATGATCCTTGCCGACGATGCGACCCACAGTTTCGTGCTCGAAGCCTATTGCCTGGAAGCCGATAAGCCCACGCCCGGGCTGCGCGAGGGCTTCCTGCTGGGTGGATTTGACCTCCAGGCCCGAGGCATCCTGGAGTTGGGCTTCAGTCGCAAGGCGTCGCGGCATGATCTGCAGATGGCCCTTTGGATGCGCCGCCCTTTAGCGCCGGGCTTGACGGTGGAACGGCTCATGGGGCGTATCCAGGCAACGGGGGCCAACGTCAAGGCGGGCCGCTCGATCCTGGCCCAGTTGGAAGTGGACGGCCTGGCCCGGTGGATCGGTCCGTTCCGCTTTTCCTTCGAGGCGCAAGGGACCGCCGGAGGCCCAGCGGCACCGGGCACGCC
>DQVB01000491.1 GCA_015661985.1 Planctomycetota bacterium
GCTGGCGGGCTGTTGGGGGCCGGCACAGGGGCGATCGTCGGCGACGCGGTGGGGCGGGCAGGGGCCGGAGCAGCCATTGGAGCGGGCGTCGGGGCGCTGGCTGGAGCGGCCGTCGGCCAGAGCTTGGACGAGATCGAGGCGCGCAATCGGGCCACGATCGAAGCCCAGCTGGGTGGGCGGCGGATCACGCCCGGGGCCTGCACGGTGGACGACGTGATCATGATGAGCCAGGCCGGCGTGGAAGAGCAGCTGATCGTCAATCACATCCGGGCCAACGGCGTGGTGCGGCCCCCCACGGCCGAGGATTTGATCCGGCTCGAGCAGAACGGCGTCAGTACCCGGGTGGTCGCGGCCATGCAAGAGCCGCCGGCCCGAGCCGAGCGACCGGTGGTCTACCATGAGGTGGCTCCGCCCCCTCTGATCGTTGAAGAGCACGTCTACGGTCCGCCTTGGGGATGGCACTGTTACCGTCCCCACAACCCTCATGGGATCCCACCCCGTCTCGCCTGGGGATTGACGATCCGATCGGATTGAGATCCATGTGGGGTCCGTCTATGCTGGGATCAAGGCCGTGTGACCTTCGACCGGTACATCGACGAGGCGCTTGTATGAAACAGCCCGCGTGGTTGACCGCCCTGATGTTGATGGCGCTTGCGCTGGGTCTTTTCTGCCTGTGCGGCGCGGCGCCCGGGGCAGCTTCGGCGCCGGCGCTGGTTGCCACGGAGATCGACCACCAGCTCTTGGCTCGTGCGCGGCGCATGCACGAGCGCGTCTTGGTGTTGGATACCCACGTGGACATCGCCGGCCCCCAGTACGCCACCGATCAGCTCGATCCCGGTGTGGACAACCCCCGGCTTCGTTGTGACCTGGTGAAGATGGCAGCTGGGGGCGTCGACGGCGTGTTCTTGGCCGTTTACGTGGGCCAGGGGAGGCGTGATGCGGCCGGTTACCGGCAGGCGTTGGACAGGGCGACGGGCAAGTTTCGAGCGATCCACCGATTGGCAGAGCGCTATCCGGACCGGTGCGCCTTGGCCACCTCGCCGGACGACGTATGCCGGATCGTGGCTTCCGGCAAGCGAGCCATTATGATTGGAGTGGAAAACGGATATCCGATGGGCGAGGACCTGGGCCTGGTGGATCGGTTCTATCAGCGGGGTGCCCGCTACGTCACTCTATGTCACAACGGCCACAACCAGCTGTGCGACTCATGCAGTCCACGCCCCGACCTGGGCGACGGGCCGCGGGAACACGGCGGGTTGAGCCCTTTGGGGCGGAAGGCGGTCCAGCGGATGAACCGATTGGGGATGATGGTCGATGTGTCCCATCTGGCTGAATCATCCTTTTGGGACGTGCTGGAGTGCTCCCAGGCCCCGGTGATCGCCTCCCATTCAGGCTGCCGAGCGTTGTGCGATCATCCCCGAAACCTGAGCGATCGCCAGCTGAAGGCGCTGGCGGCCCGCGGCGGGGTGATCCACGTCGTGGCCGTGGGCGCCTTCTTGCGTTCGGGGCTGGGCAAACGGCGCCAGGCGATACGCCAGTTGGCCGAGCGTCTGGGGATCCCATGGGGACACGGTGAAGCCCACCTGGACGAAGCAAGCGCCGAACAAAAGGCGGCGTTTTCCGCAGCCCTGGCCGAGATCGACCGCCGATATCCCTTGCCCAGCCTCCGAGACTTTGTCGACCACGTCGATCACGCCGTGCGCATCGCGGGGATCGAGCATGTGGGGATCGGTTCGGACCTGGACGGCGGCGGTGGGGTGATCGGCTTCGAGCACCACGGCCAGGCGCACCGGGTCACCGCCGAGCTTTTGCGCCGCGGGTATACTGAAGACCAAATCGCTTTGATCTGGGGAGGCAACCTGTTGCGCCTGTGGCAACAGGTGGAAGCCGCCGCCGAAGCTCGGAAACTGCCCGCCGGAACGCCGTAGAACCCTTGTCAACGAAAAGGTGCAAGCATGGTTCGCATGCTTCCCAGTGGAAGGACGCGATACGTCATGCCCGTCACTGTGACGGCCGACTCGCCCACGACGGAGCGCAGCCCTCGGGGACCGCTGTCCGGGGTTCCAAGGGCATAGCCCTTCCCTTTACCCCGCTACCCGCGTCGCCTCGGCAGAGAAAGCGGCCAACGCCTGCCAACCGTTCGCCGGGGCTTTCAGTCGCGTCGGCCGGCCCGGGCGATCCGTTCGGCGACATCCGCCTCGTCGATCGGCTCGCTCACCCGGATAAAGCGGCATTCGCTCAGGCTTCGGAACCACGTGTATTGGCGGCGGGCCAGCTGCCGCGTGTGGCACTTGACCCGTTCGATCGTCTCGCCCAAATCGTAGCGCCCTTCCAGGTACTCGATCACCTCGCGATAGCCGACCGCTTGGCGGGCTGTCTTGCCCAACGGCGCCGGGCCTTCCAACAGCCGACGCACCTCTTCCACCAGCCCCTCGGCGAACATCTGCTCGACGCGCCGGTCAATGCGCATGTGCAAAGCCGCCCGGGGCCAGTCCAGCCCAAACACTCGGCAGCTTTCGGCCGGACGGCCTGCGGCGAACTGGGTCTGCCATCGGCTGATCGGCCGGCCCGTCTTGCGGTACACCTCCAACGCGCGGATCAGGCGGCGGGTGTCGTGGGGATGCAGCTGGCGGGCAGCATCCGGGTCCACAGCAGCCAGCTGCTGGTAGAGCCAACCGCTGCCGCGCCGCTCGGCCTCTTCGGCCATCTGTGCGCGGAAACGCCAATCGGCCGGCGGCCCCTGGAAGATCCCGCGCAACAGCCCCTTCAAGTACAGCGGCGTCCCGCCGACGAACAATACCTCCTTGGCCCGCCCGCGGATCTCCGCCACTGCGGCTTTGGCCGCCTCCAGGTATTGGGCCAGACTGAACTCCTCATCGGGCCAGACGATGTCAATCAGATGGTGGGGCACAGCCTGTCGCTCGGCAGCAGTCGGCTTGGCCGTGCCGATGTCCATCCCCCGATAGATGGCCATCGAATCGAGCGAAACGATCTCGGCGTCGATCCGTCGTGCCAGTTCGATGCCCACGGCCGTTTTGCCGGCGGCGGTGGGGCCGGTGAGGAACCAGCATTCTGAGGCAAAGTCCTTCTCCATAGGATGACACAAGACGCCTGGAGGGGGCAGCTAGCCGCTCTCATGTACTATTGTAGCCGGACAGCGCCACACAGTCGCTGCTTGCGCTTGCCACCTGCTCGGATCACAGATTGGTCGACATCTGAGGTTTCGTCAACGGCTTTTTGGGTTGGGGTGGGGAGTTGAAAAATAGGGGTTGACACACCGTTTCGCACCTCCCATCAAAGGCGCGTTCTGTTTCGCCACTTGGCGTACTTCTGCCCAGATTTGATAAACCGGCAAGCGGCCTGATAGTGCTACAGCGGGGGACGGTCTGGTTTGTCGGGGTCAACTACTGCCAGCGGACTAGGCAGGAAAGTCCGACCGATCGGCAGTCTCCCTCCCCCTCCAGCTCCACCAGTCCGTACACCAAGAGATGGCCATTTGTTGCGCTGCGCAATTGCCCCATGAGGCGCCATCGGGTTTTGCGCCCCACAGCTTGTCGCTGCGACGTATCTACCGCCGACCACAGCGACATTTCTTCGGCGCACCTGACCCTTGCTCGCCCGGTGGGTGACGCCCCCCCAGATTTTACCAGTCGCCCGGCGATGTCGAAAACGGTTTCGCTCAGCCAGATCACCGTTCCCGGATCCGAGATCACCGATTTGAGCTGATCGGTGATCCCGATTTGAGCTAACCCGGATGATTCATTTGGGTTGTAGTTGGGGCTGGTGCGGAGGCGGAGGGAGGGGAAATCGGCCAGAAGGTCCGCAGGCAGATGGACAACGGCGGGCTTGACGCATAAAGTCCCCTTTCCCCCAACGTGAGCAGAACGTGGAAGGGCGGGCCTTCGAGTTGTCGGCGAGCTTACACGTACTGTCTGGCGAAACGGCCGCCTGTCTGTCGGCCGGACGGGCACAGAACGTTCTGACCGCCGCCGACACGGCCCGGTAGTGATGCAGAAACAGCCAGCTCCTGCTGAGGCGCACCTCTACCCGATGCACGCCGACCACAATCTCCGCGGCCACCTTGATCAGACGTGTCCGCCACCTCTCCCCATGCCCCTCGCCCGGGTCGTCTCCGCAAAGGTGTGTACCGTGGCGGGACCCTCGCGGGGGATCGTTCAAGGCCGCGGCGAACTGCTCGGTCATCCCCAGACACTCATCCAGCTCCCGGACGGGCAATAGCCCCGCATCGGTCGTCTGAGGGCGTGCCCACAGGCAGCACGATGATCGGCTTCGAGCCCAAAACCCGCAGCGTTTCCTGCCAAACAGTCTGTTGATCCATCTCGAGCCTCCTCC
>DQVB01000599.1 GCA_015661985.1 Planctomycetota bacterium
CACCTGCGCGTTTTGCATACGTTTCCCTCGGATGCTCCCGAACGAATTGGTCAATCAGTTTCACTGTATCCTCGCTTACGGAGCCCCCCTGGAGCTTGAGATCTGCGTAGTCCTGGTCGAATCTGCGATATCGGTCGATTTCGATCCTGAGGCTCTGCAGGTCAGCGCGAGCATCCTGGACGCATTGGCTGACCGCGGAACCGCCGAGCAGGCTGTAGTCTCTGTCCAATTCGTCTGTCCGATTGGAGAACCCCTCCAGCCGGTCTGACGCCGCGTCTGACTGTTCCCAGTCTTCGACGAGGCTCTCGACGTTCTGGCAAAAACGCAGCTCTGCAAGCCGATCACCCCCGTCCTCTTTCCACTCGATGGCCAGTTGCGCTTCGGGACTGCCCCTGTACTGACCCAGAAATTGGTTGCAGTCCCTGATGAAATCCTCCCAATGCTCTATGCTTTCCGCTAATGACTTCGGCTGATCGGGCGGGGACTCGTAGGTCTTGTTGAGACGCTCGAAATCAGCGCGGAGTTGGTCCAGGTAGTTTTGCCATTTCGCCTTGATGTCTCTTTTGCGACGGCTGAGCCGAGCCCAAGGGTTGGGGCTTTCCAGGTAAGCGCGAACACGGGCCGACAGTTGTTCATAGGCGGGCGAGTTGGTCTCAATGTCTTGGACCAGCCTGTTGTGGGTGCGTTGGTCGGCCATGTACATGCCGGCAGCGGCCGCCGACAGGAGCAATATGGCAACAAGTACCGACACCACAAGCGTCCTGTTGCGTCGCTGCGAGCGCAACGGTTTCAACTGCCGTTGTGCTTCTTCGTATACTGGGCCGGCTGTGATTCCGTATTCGTTCTCGAGCTTCTCATAGTACTTGATTGCGCGCTTGTACGGTTTCCATAATGGCCGCCGCAGTGCCCCCCGAGACTCCCGGTGTGCTTTCCGGTAAAGTAGCCTATCAGTTTGTTCCAGAGCCCATCGTAGCGGAAGGTGCAGGTTGAATGGTCGCAGGGGGCAGATCGGTCTGCCGTCCTGATGCCCGCCGAAGGTGGAGACAGGGAACAAAGCGACGTATTCGCCCGCAGCTTCGATCTTTTCAATTACGCCTCGGCCCACACCCCCCGCCTTGTCGGCGAGGAACTCGCGCAGCTTCCCCTGTTCCTCCTCGAGGGAACCAGAAAGGTCACTGACCAGGTCCCACTTGGTGATCAGGATAGCGAGAGGGTGGCTCACAGCCTGGCCCTCCGGACTGGACTCCGCCAGCTCATTGAGCAGTGCGTCCACCTCCAGCAACCGCTCTTCAGCCTCTTCGCGATCTTGCAGTTGGTCGACGGCCAGAAAGAACAACAGGCAGTCGGACCCTTTGAGCCAGGCTTGAAACTCCTCGGTCAAAGCGAGATCACCCGCCTGGCCCCTTTCACAGAGTCGCCCGCCGAAGTCTGCCGTTTCGAACGGGATGCGGCGCTTGGTCGAAGTTGAGTTGCCGGGCTGGGAGGAACGATCTTCTTCAGGTTCCGTTTGAGCGCTTGCGGTTTGCGGCGCCCCTTGTTCTGAAGAAAACACTGCTGCGCCTGCGATCTGGGAGAGGCTCATTTCCGTAGCCGGCGGAACTTGTCCGCGTTCCAGCGCCTCCCAATGCGCAAGCAGCACCTCGCGCGATGTCTCGTCCGCCAGCAGCACCGTGAATTCCGATGAGCTGCTCGCCCCGAGCAAAGCTGTCGCAAGATAGCAAGTTTTCCCGGCGTTCCGCGGACCGTAGATGCCGATCTTACGCCGAATGAATCGCGACAGCCCTTTGCCCCCCGAAGACCGCAATGCGACACCGCTGGCACCAGACGAAAAGCGACCCCTTCGTTGCCGTCGACGCATTACCAGCTCCCCCTGAAAGCTCCAAACACCCCCGCTCCCAGCTTGGCAATGCCCGGAGGCACATGTCACCGGAAGCGACAGGCCTCACTGCGGCGATTGCGCACTTAAAGTTAGCAGCGCCGGGGTACCTTTACAACAGTTTCAAAAGGGCGGGCCTGGACCGGCCTTTTCCCGCGAAATGGCGACGACCAAACCACCGCCTGTCCTCGAGTTTTGCCGTTCTTGGTGCTTGCGGACACGCTATTCGGCGCAACTAATTGCGCAACAAGACCTTGCGGAACTACGCTGTACAGGCGCACATGTTTGTCGCAAGCTCTTGTGGCGCAGTAAGTTGTGACAAACTGGCAAAACTCGAGATGACGGAAGGGTGGGGGTCGCTTCTCCCGGGCTGGCGGGTCGCCAGCCTTGGGAATTTGGTGGCGGACGGTGTGCAAAGGTGGGTCAGGCTTTCCAGCCTGTGGCCCACAACCCAAAACGCGCAGACGTGCAAGGAGTAACACTTTCCCTGGACAGGGCCACTTTAGAGCCTGATAACATGCGTAAGTCCGTATGAGTACATCGTTTAACGGCAAGCCTAAGGCGGCGGTGTTTCACGCAGCGAAGTCGCCTGCGGCTTGCCGTTCAACGACCTCTTGGGAACGACCCGACGACGCTAGCGTCACACCGAAGTGGCGCAGTCCAACTAAGGTGGTGCAGGCTTCCAGGCTCCCACTCGGAACCCCAAAGACGTGCGTACGGGGCGCACGTGTGCCAGTCGCAAGACTCGACTGCGGGCTTCCGCCAGCAGCGCGTCGGTCTGAACGCAGACTCTTTAGCCGTGAACTATGAGTGCCCAAAAGTGCCGCCTCCGGGTCTGTCCTGAAGGTTGGTATTATCTACTGGCTCTGGCCGTGCTTCTGGTCATAGCCATTTTGCGGGAAGCGAACCTGTTGGTGTTGGTCGTGGGGCTGTTATCCGGGCCCATACTTTTGGGCTGGGGGCTGGCGATTCGGACGCTACGGATGCTGGAGGTCGAGCGCCGCGTGCCCCGATCGGTCGGTGCCGGCGATCTGTTGGTCGTGCGGGTCAGGGTGACCAATCGTCGCCGCCGGCTATCGAGTTGGGCGGTGATCGTGGAGGACCGTCTTCAGCCGGAGGGGGCCGCTGGGGGCAACACGGCGGTGCGATCTCGTACCTTTTTCGGGCATATTCCGTCCGGGGAGACGCGGCAGCGCACGTATCGGGGGCGGATGACCCAGCGGGGTCGCTACCGGCTGGGGCCGCTGGAGGTCCAGACGCGGTTCCCCTTTGGGTTTTTCAGCCGGACGGTGGTCGCTGGCGGCACGGAGACGGTGACTATTCTGCCTCGGCTCGGCCGTCTTCGGCCCGGCTGGACGGCGCGACGGAGCGAAGCGTTTGAGGGCAGTCACCGGCCTCAGCTTCGGCAAACCCGAGGGTTGGGCGATTTTTACGGCGTGCGGGAATGGCGTCCCGGGGAAAGTCGCCGCTGGATTCACTGGCGCAGTTCTGCCCGTCACGACACGCTCGTCGTCTGCCAACTCGAGCAGCACCGCGAGTTTGACGTGGCCGTGCTGCTGGACTTGTGGCAGCCTCGTCGGCCTGGGGTGGCGGACCGAGAGAACGTTGAATTGGCGGTCAGCTTCACGGCGACTGTGGTGGCCGAAGTGTGCCGCCAGGGCGGCAGCAGCTTGTCGCTGGGCATTGCCGGTGCCGAACCGTATTGCCTGTCGGGTCCAGTGTCCACCCCTTTGTTACAGGAGGCCATGGAACGCTTGGCTGTGGCCCAACCTTCGTGGGAGGATCATTTGGCCAAGCTGCTGGACCGTATCGGCCCTCAGCTGGGGGCGAACACGGACGTGATTCTCGTGACGACGCGTCGGATCCGGATCGACCACGAGCGGTTGCAGGCCGCGGACGGCCAGGCGTGGTGGAAGCAGCCATTGGTGGCCAGGTTTCGTGTGGTCGATACCTCCGATGCGCGACTGGCGGAATACTTCGAGACCGATTGGCCTGTGGCCGTATGGGCGGAGGATTGAAAAGCCATGGCGCCGGCCGGGCGATTCCCGCCGGCCCTATGGGTCCGTGACTGGTTGTCGGCATGACAGATCGACTCGAACGTTTGCTGTCGATCAACGTAGCCGTGCTCGTGGCGTTGAGCACGCTTTTGCTGGGGATGGGACAGCGCCAGGTCGTCTTGCCGGCCTTGATGCTCGTGGCCGTCACGGCTTCGCTATGGCTGACCGACCTGACGGGCTGGCTGCGCCTGAACCGGACGGCCACTAACGGCGCCATGTTGCTGGCCGTGGCCGCCTGCGCCTGGGATCTGTTAGGCCGGGAGGGTGTGAGCGAGGCGGCGGCGATCAGCCGCCTGTTGGTCTGGGTGGAGATCGTGCTGCTCTTCCAGCAGAAGGACCTGCGCACCTGGGTCCAGCTGATGATTCTCAGCCTGGTTCAGGTGACGGTTGCCGCGCTGGTGCCGCAGAAGATTTGGTTCGGGCTGTTGGCCGTGGTCTACGTGGCCGTGGGCCTGCCGGCCGTGTCGCTGGTCTTCCTGCAATTTGAGCGCACCTACTACCAGCGGCACGGCAGCGCGCGGTTGGTCTCGGCGGCCAGCGGTGGCCGGTTTCGTCGTTTCCAGGTGAATTGGCGGCGGCTGGGCAAGATCGCGCTGGCGACGCTCGTGGTCGGTCCTTTATCGCTCTTCCTGCGCTACGGGGAATCGGAAGGGACGGGGGAGGGTGAAATAGACGGGGCGGTGAAGCCAGCGGGAACGGGGCGGTGGCCCTTGCTCTTCCACGATGCCGTGCTGCTGGTCCCCGAGCCGAGGCCGGGCGAGCCGGAAGGGCTGACCTGGGAGTTCTGGGTGCGCCTGTTGAAGTTCCTTCCGGCCACGCTGCTGACGGCTGCCGTGATCTTCCCCTTCGTCCCGCGTTTGGGCCGCTTTGAGATCGGCCTGTATCGTGTCGGATGGTTCGAGTCGAACACGCGGAGCGATCCGGTGCGTACGGCCGGCTTTTCCGATGAGGTGGTTCTGGGTGAACTGGGCTTGTTGTCCAATGACATGAAGAAGGTGGCCGAGGTGGAGTTCACCCACACGGAGTCGAAGCAGCCGTACGAAGTGTCGGGCGAGGTTTATCTCCGCGGTGCGGTGCTCACCGAATACGCCGACGGCCAGTGGAAGTACCGAGGCCAGGGCCATCGGCTGCGTCGCGGGGTGGATCCCCGGTTGCGCAGCCGGCTGGTGCAGCAGAAGATCACCGTGGAGCCCCTGGACCGGTCGGAGCTGTTTTGCGTGTGGCCTTTCGTGCTGAGGCGTGGCGACCGGTATTTCTACAACCCGAAGACGGAGCGGCTGCTGCGAGCCGATCGCCAGCGGAACCAGCGATTCACGTTCACGTTGGACACACCGGCGTTGGTTGACGGCGTGCAAGTGGCGTTGGTACCCAGTGACGGTCCCGTGGCCGTACGGCCGCTGTTGGCCGCCCCCCCCCATCCCATGCCGCGACTGGAGGCGCTGGCTCGGCAGTGGGCCCAGGAGAGCGGGGCTGCGCCGGAGGACTGGGTGCGCGTCGCCCGATACATGGAATCGAAACTGCGCGATTCCGAGCGGTTTGCCTATAGCTCCATGGGCGCGGTGCGTGACGAGCAGCTGGACCCCATCGAGGACTTTGTGATCAATAACCCAACGGGCAATTGCGAGTATTTCGCTACGGCGCTGACCCTGATGCTCCGTTCCCAAGGCATCCCGGCACGGCTGGTGGTCGGGTTCAAGACCGACGAGTTCAGCAACTTGCGCAACGTCTTCGTGGCCCGCCAAGCGCACGCGCATACCTGGGTGGAGGTCTACCTGGACCCGGAGCACTTGCCGGATGAGCTGAAGGCGCTGAGTTCGTTTCCCGATTGGTCCCACGGCGGCTGGCTCCGCCTCGACCCCACTCCAGCCCGCGACTTGACCCCGGTGGAGGCTCTGTTGGGCGGCATGGAGAACTGGTGGGCCTGGCTCTGCGAGGCGTGGGAGCAGTATGTGATGGGGATGAACCGCCAGCAACAGCGGGAGTTGGTTTACGGGCCGTTGAGGCGATCGTTCTTGGCGCGCCTCCGCCGTGTGGGCACGTTGGCCTGGTGGAAGGAACTTTGGGAACAGGTCCGTCGTGCGCCGGGGTGGTTGGCTTGGTACTTCGCTGAAGGACGCTGGTTCAGCTGGCGCGGTGGGCTGGCCGCCGTGGTTCTGCTGTTGACCGGTTATTTCCTTTGGCGTGGGCTGTGCGCACTGGCCCGGTTGGCTCGCATCCTGTGGTCCCGCGTGGCGCGTCACCGGGACGACAGCCGCCGGGTGCAGGTCGCCTTCTACCGCCGGTTCGAAGCGCTGCTGGCCCGGCGAGGCCTACGCCGACGGACCTCGCAGACGCCGCGTGAGTTTGCCACGGCGGCCGGGGGGCAGCTGGCCGCCGTGACGGGCCACGCCGGGCTGGAAGGTTTGCCCCGGCAGGTGGCCGATGCGTTCTATCAGGTGCGATTCGGCGACACGGCACTGGAGCCGTTGCAGGAGCAGGCCGTGGACGAGGCGCTGGGCCGGCTGGAGGAAGCCCTCCGCGCCCACCCCCAGCGCCGCCTGCTGGCCCGACTCAACGTCCGCCCCGAAGCGGTGCGCCGGCCCACGTAGCGGGACGGCACCGCCTGCTGGCTGTTTCCGCAGGCAATCTGTTTCGGTGGCGGTATTTGCAGCGGGCGGCCCGCCGGATCGGAGCCTGGCTCTCCTCAGCCGGGTTTTGCCGGGCGCTACCGCCCGAATGCGCTCGATTCGGCGAGCCAGGCCAGATGAGTGGCGCTGTCCAATGAGGCCGCTGCCGGGGGTGGGGCCGTAACTGCCGGACGCAGCGGCACCCCTTGTCAATCGCTTGGCACGGGGGCACAATCAGCGCTTCGCGTAGTCAAGTCAGTCGCCGCGCGGAGCACCGCCGGTGACGGGGGCTGGTTGAGGGAGGTCTCATGGCAAACTGCGTTTTGGCCTATTCGGGAGGGCTGGACACGTCGGTGATCCTCGGATGGCTGAAGGACGAAGGTTACGACGTCCATGCCGTGTACGTGGACTTGGGACAACCGTGCGAGGATCGCCAGGCGATCCTGGAAAAGGCGGAACGGATCGGCGCCGCGTCGGCGCGGATCGTGGATGCCCGCGAGGAACTCTGCCGGGACTTCGCTTTTCCCCTGTTGCAGTGGCAAGCCAAATACGAAGGCCTCTACCTGCTGGGCACATCCATCGCTCGCCCGTTGATCTCCAAGAAATGCCTGGAGGTGGCCCGTCAGGTCGGCGCCCGCTCGTACGCCCACGGCGCCACGGGCAAAGGTAATGACCAGTGCCGTTTCCAGCTGGCTGCCCAGGCCCTGGACCCGACCATCGAAGTGATCGCCCCTTGGCGGATCGAACGCTTCCGCCGGCAGTTTCCGGGGCGAAGGGAGATGATCGACTACTGCGAAAAGAAGAACATCCCCGTCAAAGCCACCGCCGAGAAGCCCTACAGTTCCGATGAGAACTGCCTCCACATCAGCTACGAAGCCGGAAAGCTGGAGGACTTGGAGGTCAACGGCATCGAACTGGTGGAATTCGGCATGACGGTCTCGCCCCAGGAAGCCCCAGATGAGGTGGAAGAGGTGACCGTGGGTTTCCAGGCGGGGGAACCGGTCAGTGTGAACGGCCGAAACCTGTCGGCCTTCGGCATCGTCCAGGCGCTGAATGAAGTCGGTGGCCGCAACGGCATCGGGCGGATCGACATGGTGGAGAACCGATTCGTGGGCATGAAGAGTCGCGGCGTGTACGAGGCCCCCGGCATGACGGTCCTCTACACGGCCCACCACAGCCTGGAACAGATCACCATGGACCGCGATCTGATGCACCTGCGCGACCGCTTGGCCCCCGAAGTGGCAGAGATGGTCTACTACGGCTTCTGGTATCACCCGAAGATGGACGCCCTGCGGGCCTTCATCCGCCAGGCCCAACAGCCGGTCACCGGCCAGGTGCGGTTGAAGCTCTACAAGGGGAACATCATGGTCGACCGGCGAGCGAGCCCCAACAGCCTCTACGACGCCGCCCTGGCCACGATGGAAGCCGGTGGGGATTACAACCAGACGGACGCGGAAGGGTTTCTGCGAATCCAGAGCCTGCCCATACGTGTGCACGCGAAGATCCACCCGCGCCGGTTCTGAAACCGACCGGCGCCCTGGCGGTGCGCCGTTGCTGTTTTTCCCGGAGAAGCCCCTGCGCCGGGGCGGACACGAAGTGGTCGGGCAGGACAGGTGGCCGGCCGGCGGCGTCGGCCGGCCTTGTACGGCCGTGCCCCAGTCCTCACGCCGGCTGGAAACCCGCCGATTGGACCTTGACGGAGACGCCACCATGTGCCGGCGATTCGTCTATTGGACGGCTGTCCTGGCCGCGCTGACAGCGTGAGTTGCCGGGCGGGCACCCGGCGCCGAGCGGCCGAACATCCTCTGGATCACCTGCGAAGATATGAGCCCCAACCTGGGCTGCTACGGCGACCCGCTGGCCATGACACCTAACATCGATCGACTCGCTTCCGACGGCGTCATCTACACCCATGCCTTCTCCGTGTGCGGTGTTTGCGCGCCAGGGCGTTCGGCCATCATCACGGGTATGTACCCCTCGTCGATCGGCTCCCATGGGATGCGAAGCCGCACGCGTCTGCCCGACGCGGTGAAATGCTTTCCCCAATACCTGCGGCGCGCTGGCTACTATTGCACCAACAACGTAAAGACGGATTACAATTTCCCGGTTCCCCCGGGGGCGTGGGACGAATCGAGCCGCCAGGCGCACTGGAAGAAGCGCGCGCCGGGCCAGCCGTTTTTCAGCGTATTCAACATTACGACAACGCATGAGAGCCAGATCCGCTGTTCCCAGCAGCAGTATGAGCGTTACATGGCCGGGTTTCCTCGCCAGGTGCGGCACGATCCGCAGCGAATACCCGTGCCGCCGTACCATCCTGATGTGCCCGAAGTACGCCGCGATTGGGCCCGCTACTATGACCTCATCACCGCGATGGACCGACAGGCCGGCCGGCTGCTCGACGAACTGGCAGAGGCTGGTTTGGCCGACGAGACGATCGTGTTCTTCTACTCCGACCACGGGGCGGGTATGCCGCGGTGTAAGAAATGGGCCTACGACTGTGGCACACGGGTACCGTTGATCATCCGCTTCCCGGAAAAGTATCGCCACCTGGCCCCCGCCGAGCGGGGCGGGCGGGTGGACCGGCTGGTCAGCTTCGTGGATTTCGCCCCGACCGTGCTCAGCCTTGCCGGCCTTCCCATCCCCGACCACATCCAGGGCCGGGCGTTCTTGGGCCCCCAGGCATCCGCGCCGCGCCGGTATGTTTACGCCATGACTGATCGGATGGCCGAACGGTACGACATGGTCCGCACTGTGCGCGACGAGCGATACCTTTACATGCGCAACTACATGCCGCATCTGACCTACGCCCAGCACGTCTCGTACACTTACCAGATGCCCACCATGCAGGCCTGGGCCAGGCTGGCTGCCCAAGGGATGTTGTCCGGCCCGCCCGCCCTTTGGTTCCGTTGCCCCAAGCCTTTGGAAGAACTCTACGATACCCAACGGGACGCTTACCAGATCCATAACCTGGCCGATGATCCTCAGTACCGACCGGTGCTGGAGCGGATGCGCGCGGCGCACCGGCAGTGGGTCCTCGAGACGCGTGACCTGGGTTTCCTGCCCGAATACGACATGCTCCAGCGGAGCCAGCAGAGCACGCCCTATGAAATGGGCCAAAGCCCCCAGGCGTACCCGCTGGAGCAAATCCTGGCCGTGGCCGACCTGGTGGGGCGCGGCCCAGGGACCCTGGAGCCCTTGATCGATCACCTGGCCGACCGTGACTCGGCCGTCCGCTACTGGGCGGCCACCGGCCTGGTCGCGCTGGGCAGCGACGCTTGCGATGCCGAAAAAGCGCTGCGCGGAGCCCTCCAGGATCCGTCGCCCGTGGTTCGGATCACCGCGGCTGAAGCCCTTCTCCGATGTGGCTCCGCGGCGGACCTCCTGCGGGTGCTGGTGCAAGCGGTCGGGCACGAACACGAATGGGTCCGGCTCCGAGCGGCCAATGTGCTGGACCGCATGGGCCCGCGCGCCCGGGACACACTTCCCGCGATCCGGGAAGCGATGAACAAGAAAAGCCAGTTCGGCTACGACCGGCGAGCCTTTCGAACCATCCTGGAGAA
>DQVB01000308.1 GCA_015661985.1 Planctomycetota bacterium
CACGGGCCCTGGGTGATATCGAATATGCCGATTGCATAGGCTCGTTGAATTGTGCCTCTGGGGCGAGGGAGAGAAGAGGCGCAAGCAAGATAAGCTGCGTCGCCGAAGTTGTTTGGGTCCTTGCGCACCTTGACCCGGGCGACCGGGACGCCAGCCCCCGCTATTCGGTTCCGCGCCGGCAACGTCAACGGCGCTGGGCTGCCGACCGCTGGCTCATCCACAACAGGACCGGCGAGGCGACGAAAATGGAGCTGTACGTGCCCACGATCACGCCGACGACCAGCGAGAAGGCAAAGGCATGGATCCCATGGCCGCCACCGATGTACAACACCAGCACTACCATCAACGTGGTCAACGACGTGAGCAACGTCCTGCTCAACGTCTGGTTGATGCTGGTATTGATCATCTCCTCAGTCAGTTGGGGGGCCTTGCCTCGGACCTCCCGGATGCGATCGAACACGACAATGGTGTCGTTGAGCGAATAGCCGATGATCGTCAGGAAGGCGGCCAGCACGGGCAAGCCGATCTTGAATTCATCAATCAGCAGGAAGCCCAGCCAGCCCGCGACGAAGGCGCTCAGGGCGATCATCCCCAGGGTGACCAGCACGTCGTGGACCAGGGCCACCACGGCAGCCAGCCCATACATGACCCGCTGGAAGCGGACCCAGAGGTAAGCCACGATGAAGAACAGGCTGGCCAGCAAAGCCATGGCCGCCTGGACTCGCGTATTCACCGCCACCTTGCCCCCGATCGTGTTCGAGGAGGGGAAAAACGGCATGCTGTCGATCTCGGCCTTGACCGATTCCAACAGCGCTCGGGCTCGCTCCGGCGGCCCGTAAACGGTCACTTCCCACACGGCCGATATCTGCTGCTCGGCCTCTCGGCCCCCCCCCGCCGTGGTATGGAGTTCGTACCTCAATTCGTCAACGTTCGGGCCGTCGCCGGCGGATTGTCGCTCCTCGCGCACCTTCTCCGCGAAAAGTTCGTTCAGGGTGCCGATGTCGAACTTGTGTTCGCCGAAATCGAGTGTCGCTCTGGTGCGGCTGCCGGCGGCACCCTGCGCCGGCGTTTGAGCCTGGGAGGGCGGCGATGGCGCGGACACCGCCGCATCGGCCGCCCCGGAAGCTGACCCTGGGCTTTGATCTTGGGGCTGGGCGGCCTCGGCCGGCGGGCTTGGTGTTGGCCCGGGTTGCCCTGTATCGGCATCCACCTTTTCCCGGTCCGCTTCACCCGCCTCACCGGCCGACTCCCCTTCTCCGGCCTGGGTCAGCAGCATCGCGGCCGCCGTCCACGGGCCGGGCAGCGGGACGTAGGGCCGGAAGTGTGTCTGGTCGCCCTCGTCCGGCGAGCCCACAGGCTGTGCCGCCGTCGCGGCTTCCTCGACATATCGTACCTCGACGCTGTAATGGGGAATCTGACCCGGAAAGGCTTTGTTGATTTCCTGCTGCACGTATTCCAGATACTCTTCCGGGGTCATCTGCTCGCCCTTGCCCGCCGGCATGGCCGTATTGATGACGAACCGCCGATTGGGCTCCTCGTACTCCAGCTGTACGTTGGCCACAGCCAAGTCCGGCAGGCCACGCAGCTTGCGGCGAATCTCGGTGATGTCCTGCGGCTCATCGAACAACACTTCAATGGAAACCCCTCCGGTGAAGTCGATGTCCAAAATCCCCGGCCCGCGCACGAACACCCCGGCCAGCCCGAGCAGAATCACGCCCGCCGAGATCCCGGCCCACAGGCGCCGCTTGCCCAAGAAGTCGATCTGCGGGTTCTTCACGATCTGCAGCATCGCCAAGCGGCTGATCCACCGCTTCCGTTCGGCCACGTCGAAGACGACGCGCGAACAGTAGATGGCCGTGAACATACTCATCACCACACCCAGCCACAACACCACGGCGAACCCGCGCACCTGATCCGTACCCACCACATACAGTACGCTTGCCGTGATCAGCGTGGTCAGGTTCGCGTCCACAATGGCACTGGTAGCCCGCTGGAACCCGTTGCGGATCGCCATGCGCAGGGCCGACCCCTTGTTCAGCTCCTCCCGGATCCGTTCGAAGATCAACACGTTGGCGTCCACCGCCATACCCACGGTCAATACCAGACCGGCGATCCCGGGCAAGGTAAACGCCGCGTGTACGGTGATCATCACGGCCATGATCAACAGCAGGTTCAACAGCACGGCCATACAGGCCACAAGGCCGGCAAAGCGGTAGTAGAAGAGCATGAAGAGGACAACCAGACCCATGGAAATTCCGATGGCCCAGCTGCCCTTGATGATCGTATCCAGCCCCAGCTGCGGCCCGGTCACCAAACGACTGACCGGTTCCTCCGTGAGCACCGCGGGCAGGCTCCCCGCGTTGAGCACGTCGACCAACTCGTTGACTTCCTGCTCCGTGAAATCCCCCGTGATCTGACCATGCTGTGAAATAACGCTCTGGATCGCCGGGGCCGAATAGAGGTATCCGCTCAGGATGATCCCCAGGTGGTATCGGAAGTCCTGCACTTCGTCCGGCTTGTACATGGTCGTCAACCGCCGGAATCGCTGCCCCCCTTCCACGTCGAAGGTGAAGTTCACACAGGGCCGCAGCTCCTGGTCTCGGGCGGCCGCCGCCCGGGCCAGGTAACCGCCGTGGACGTCGAAGGGGTCGTCGACCACCAACACCTCCATAACCTTCACACCGTTGCGTTCACGCCAGCGGACCGCGTCCTGATAGAAATCAAAGCTCGATTCCTTGCCCTTGGCCACGGGGACCCACCAAGCCAAAAGCTCCCCCTGTTCGTTGCGCAGTTCGTCGGCCTGGGACTGCTTGGCCCGCCGGATGAGCGATTGGTGTTGTTGGTTGCGTTCGGTGGCCAGGATGCGGAACTCCAGCGTCCCCAGGTTGGTGATCACCCGTTCCAGCCGAGCCACCTCGTCGGCGTCCACTTCGGGCACGATGATCTCCACCTGGCGCGCCCCGCGCTGGCGGATCGTGACCTCTTTGATACTGGCCGGGTCGATCCGCTTCTTGATGGCCCCGATCAACTTCTCCATGTCCACCTTGCCCCGGCCCTGGGATTGCGCCTCCTGCTGACCGCCCTCGATTCCCTTGGCCGGCATCACCTCCTGCTCTTCGGCCACCTCGTACACCAGGATCACGCCCCCGCTCAGGTCGATACCCAGCTTGGGCGGCCAGCCGAGCGCGGTGACGGTGATCGAAGCGATCAAACAGAAGGCAATCGTCCCGAACTTGCCGAAGTAATCGGGCATGCGCAACCGGTCGGAGAGGAACCAACCCAGGAAGATCGAGACCACGATCACCAATATCGCCCCGCCCAAGACGGCCCAGATCGAACGGCGCCAATCGAGTTGGCTGGGGGCTTGCTGGCCAGGCGCCCCTGCCCCGGTCCCCCCCGGCTCGCCGGCACCCTCGGCGGGCACCGGGCTTTCGGACGAGGCCTCCCCGGCTGGTGTCGACTCCGGCTCGGCCCCCCTGCCCTGCCCTGCCCCCTCGGATCCGGTCGGCTCCGCGTGGGCCGCCCCCTGGCCAGCCTTCTGGATGCCGGGCCGCGATGGCTCGCCGGCCGGCGTATCGGGGGCCGGCTCCG
>DQVB01000584.1 GCA_015661985.1 Planctomycetota bacterium
CATCAACCCCTATTTCTGGAGCTACTTGGGCAAACTGGCTCGGGCCAACCACGACCCGGGCCGGTTCCTCACCTTTCTGGCGGAGGAGTGGACCAGCAGCTTTGAGGAATACAGTACGGAGCATCCGTACGGCTTCTACGGACACCGCAACTTGATCTTCGCCGATCCCTATTTCCCGCGTTGGTGGAACGCGCGGAACCGCCAGACCCCGGCTGAAGTGTGGGAGGAGCTACGGCAGATGAACGCCGACTTCATTCACATTCCCCACCAATTGGCCGACACGGGCAACGTTCCCACCGACTGGAACTTCACCGACGAAGTGGCCCAGCCGGTGGCGGAGATCTTCCAGACCCGCGGTTCGTACGAATACAAAGGCACCCTGCGCGAAGCCCGCCGTTCCACGCCCGGGCCCGGATACTTCCTGCAGGACGCGTGGGCTCGCGGCATCGTCATCGGCGTGATCGCTGCCCCGGACCACGGCGGCGGATACGGCAAAGCATGTGTGTACGCCACGGAACTGACGCGGGAAGCGATCCTGGATGCCATTCGGGCCCGACACTGTTACGGTACCACGGCGGCCAAGATCGTCCTCGACGTGCGCGTCGACGGCCACTTGATGGGCGAAACGATCCGCCGGCCGGCTGGCCGGACCGTGGAGGTCCAAGTCCGCGTCCGCGCGCCGGTGACGATCGATCGCGTGGAAATCTGTCGCAACAACCAGTTCATCTACACGACCAGCCCGGAGGGCACGAGCGCCGAATTCACCTTCGTGGATCGCCAGCCGCTCTCCGGGCGGAGCTACTACTACGTGCGCGTCGTCCAGGAAGACGAGGAGATCGCCTGGTCCAGCCCCGTCTGGTTCGGGGCCAAGTGAACTGCGGCCGGCGCCGAATGGAGATGCGGGCGACACCGGGGCTCATCGCTGACAGCGTGCGCTACGCGAACCTGCGGCTCGGGCGAAACGGGCTTGGACCCTTTGCAGAAAGGTGACCTCGTTCCTTGGACACGCCCATCTCAGAACGCCAATCGCAGTTCTTTGTGCACATCGGCCGGCAGCGCGGGCACGCCTTTGATCACCTTCATCCGTTTTCGCTGGTCGCCCACCTTGACCGTGTAGGTGCCCTTGTGGAACACCTTGGGCCGGAAGGTACGGCCTTTGATCCGCAAGGTGTAGACGATTTCACCCTTCTCTTCGTCGATCACCTGGACCACGGGATCTTCCATGCCGCTGACCCGCAGGGTGGGCAACCAGGCCGCAGCGCGGCGCCCGTAGTTGTCCCATTGATGGATCGTTTTGGGCCAGCCGGGATATTGTTTGGCATTCGGATCGGAAATATCGACGTTTCGCGGCCAGCATTCCATGGTGATCGTGCGGTTTTTCTTGTTGAAGCGGACGACGCCGAAGCCCGCTGCGCGGGTGGTCAGCCTGTCGTCGTTCGGTTTGGGGCTGGGGTTGGCGGCGGCCCAGACGGTGATCTTGTTGCCTAGCCCATCGAGGAATTGACCCGTGTACGGGGGCATCCCGGGCTGGCGGTTCTTGCCTGGCTCCAGCGGCGCCCACCAACGGAGATAGAGGTTGGCGATTGAGGGGACGCAGAAGGAGTAGCAGGCGTCGTCCCAATCGTCGATGCCATGGTGGATGATGGTGGCCAGGTGCTGGTCGCCGGCGATGTGAATGGCGAAGGCCTTGCGGATTTCGGCCAGGGCCTTGTTGCGGCCCGTCTGCGGCCAGCCGTTCGAGTCCAGGTCGGCCAGGATACGGTTCTTGTACGAGCCGTGCAGGTGCGCTCCTCCGCAGAAGATCGTCTGCGAGAGAACGGCTTTCATTTCGGCATCCCGCCAGTCAGCGGCCCAGTGGCGGAGGAATTCCAGCTGCCGCTCGCCTAGCAGGACGGCCCCGGGCACGTCGAGCGCTTTGGGGTCGTAGTCGGGGTCCGTCACGTGATCAGGCCGTGGGCCCATTTGCGGCACC
Organism: Planctomycetota bacterium; assembly: GCA_015661985.1. Taxonomy (GTDB): domain Bacteria; phylum Planctomycetota; class Planctomycetia; order Pirellulales; family Thermoguttaceae; genus SZUA-1497. The sequence goes on from DQVB01000584.1 coordinate 1,973, forward strand.
ACGCCCTGCGGTCCCGTCTTGAACTTACGGTCCTCGATGATAGCAAAACTGATTCCGCCCCACGTGAGCTGGGTATAGTAGACCGTGATCCCGCGCTGGATGGGAGTCGGGTCGTAAGGATCGGGCAGGTGACTGGTCTGGGCCCGCTGGACCTCGTTGACATACTCGGCCGACTTGAAAAACCCGCCATCGGGGCCTGCCCCCGTCGAGGCCTTCTTGCCCCCGGCCCCCCACAGGTTGGCTTGCCCCACGTCGTGGTCATCCGGAATGGTAACGGTGGGTGTGTTGCGGATCACTTCGCCGAAATCACGGCCGAACTTCAGCCAGTAGGCCAGGTGCCGGTTGTGGTCGTAAACCTGGTCTCCGGAGAAGAAGAGCAGGTCCGGCTGAAGCTTCTTCAGGTTCTCCACGATGTCCGTCCTTGGTATGTCACCGCCGTGACCCGGGTAGATCGAGTTCCCCGTGAAGGCGGCCACAACGATTTCCTCTTTGTCTACCGGGTCCCTGCGAATGATCCCCTCGTAGACCGCCGACGCGCCGTGCCGCACCCGGTAAGGTACCTCCTGCGACATGTCCCACGGCTCGACGCGAAACGGCGCCGTCCACCCGGGGTTGACGATCTCGGTGACGGCCACCTGTTCCCAGCGGCCGTTGCGCTTCACCTCCAACCTGACAATACGAGGATCACTTTCTTCCAAAGGGTACAGTTGGGCGGTGAGCTTGAGGACGTTGTTGTGTACAGAATAGAGGGCAAAGCAAATCACCTGGCCTTTGCTCACCCGGGGGATCTTCAG
>DQVB01000747.1 GCA_015661985.1 Planctomycetota bacterium
CAGGCCCTCGTCTTCGGGGTGGGGCACGTAGATCGGATCGCCTGGCCTTCTCCAATGGTAGCGAGCTGGCGAGTCGGCCGGTGAGATGGTGATGCGCGGGGTGGGATCAAGCCCGGCTTCCGAGGCTAACCACTGGGGGAAGTGGGGAATCCCACTGGCGGCCTGTGCCACGAACTCCTGGTACTGCTGGTTCCACCAATGTGGCCAGCGGATCCACGGGAAGCGAGGTCGCACCAGGACTCGTCGGGCGACCAGATGGCCACGGATCGGCATTTGGATCCCGCTTTGCCAGTCCGACCGGACATCGTATTCATGGCCGACGAAGACCATGCCTTCGATCGAGCCCTCGCATCCCGGTCGAAGCCGGAGATCGTCCTCCAACACCAGGGTCGGAAGCCGCACCGGAAGCTCCGAGCCGTAAAGCGGGGGAAGGTCCACGGGTGCCAATCGCACGGCGTGTCCCCATATGTGCACATCACCGTTGGAGGCACCTCGGACGACCAGCGTGCCGCGGATAGTCACACCGTCCCACAGGTCGAGCCGTCCTCGACGCACGAAGATCCCCAGCGGATTGGTCAGCGGGTCGGGTTGCAGCGTGCGGTTTCGAAGGATCGGCCCCAGTCGCTGGGCGGAGTAGACCTTCCCGCCCGGGTAGAGCTGATAGGAATCGGCGAAACCGTCCGGCCTGAGCGACACGGCTGTTGGCGGCTCATCGGTGAGGCTGACTTCCATGCCCTGCTCGAGCAACGCCACCAACCCTGCCGATTGCCGGTCAAAGGGCATTTCCACCGGTCCGGTGAGCGGCCGCTGATCGCGGTCGGTGGCTCGGCGCATGCGGTTCAGGTCCACCAGGTACCTTTGGCGGGCGGCTGTGGACCAATGGAGGCCCTCGGCCAATTCCAGACGCCCTTGCAGCCGCACTGGTCCTTCGATACCGCAGGGCACGTTCAGGACGGTCGTATCCGCCTTGGACTGGAAGAAGGTGTAACGGCTGATCGTCTCCCACAGTGGCGGTTCAGATGCCAACGCGCGGGCGGTGAGCCGGAACACGGCAGCCAACCGCTGGGTGGCTGCCCGCTGCGGGTCCGTTGGGTCGGCGCTGGACCCGGTCACCTGGACGGTCAATCGATAGGGATAGTCCGGGAAATCCGGATCCGCCGGGGTCAAGGCGGGGTCGCCCGTGGTGAACTGGATCAGGTAGCTGGCGTGCGGCCCGGCGGATCCAGTCAGTGTACTGTCTGCCCCCGGCCAATCGGCCGTGTGAAGTGTGCGCCGGGCGACGGCCATACCCGTCAGGGCCGCTTGGCGGGCTGTCGCGCGAAGCCGGTCATTGGTCTGCAGGAGGCTCACCGTGCCCTGCGAACGCACCAGGGCGTAGGTGACGGCCAGGGCTACGGAGATGAGCACCAGCACCAGGAGTGTGGCCAGGCCGTGGCGCTGATCGGGGTGGGGTGTTATCCGGTTCATCGCTGGACCAAGTAGTACAAGGCGGCCGAGCCGAAAAAGGGAATCGGCCGGCGCAGGGCGCCGGTCGTATCCCGCGGCACCAACTGCATTTCCATGCGCAGCCATACTTGGCTCAAGCCAGTCTGGGGGCCGTAGATGCTCTGGGCCCACGACAAATCCTCCCATCCGCGGCTGCCCGCCTGATACTCGGCCCATTCTTCGTCACTCGGTCGCAGTCGCCTTTCGAAGCGCACCGCAGCGCGCCGCGAGGAGTTGGCCGATCCGGCCACGACCGCCGTGTGCACCAGGCGTGTGAGCTCGACCCGCTGAGATTTGGCGGCCCGTTGCATGGCGCGCACCGCCGACCGCCATGCGGCCAAGTCCTCGGGTGGCGGCACCACACGATGGTCTTTCGGTACGGTCAGCTCGATGAGCCGTTCAGGCCCTTCCGGGTCCGGGCAGTAGACGACCAATTCGTCGAAGCGGGGTAACCCGGCCGGGTCGGCGGCTTCGTCGAGCGGTCGCCACACGACCAGCGTGTCAGGGAATCGCCATGGCCCCATCTGCTCAGTCACTACCAGAAAGCCGGGGAACCGGGGATTGGCATGCGCCCCTTGCGCCGTGCGGGTGATCCGAGCCAGCACCATTCGGGCCTCTTCCACGGCCCCCCCGTTGCACTGGCTGTACTGCCTGGCCGTTTGAACGGCCTGGGCCAGCGCAGCCAGCGTGCCGACCACGACGGCCAGCAGGGAGATGGCCAGCAACAGCTCGATCACCGTCAAGCCGCGGCGGCCTCTTTCAGTCGTTTGGCCGAACATAGGCGAGCACCTGTCGCAACAAGGCCAACTGGCGGCGACCGCCACCCGGCGTGGCCCGCACGATGCGTACCTCCACGGCCCGATAGTCGCTGGTCTGCCCCCGCGGTAAGGGTTGCCAATCGGGCGGCGCCACGTAATAGACTCGCACCTCCTGGCGCCATCCGTGCAGCTTTTCCGGCGGCAGGCGGAAGCGAGGATGGCGCCGTCTGCCCCGGCCGCCGTCCTCGCCCAGCGGCACGCCCCAAGGGTCGGTCGGCGGTTCAGCCACGAAGCCGTTGTAGTCGTCGATATCGTTGTAACGGTACCGTCCCCGACCCCGACGCTCCCAATGGGAAGGCCCCAACCACGTCTGTCGGCCGCCCGCACCGGGAGCCGCATATCGCGCTCCCAGCACTTCGTCCATCAACTGCTGGGCCAATCCCAGCGCCACGGTCTCCTCCCACGCCGCATCGGTGGCCTGCAAAGAAGAAGTGACGCCCAACAGAACGGCCGCGCCGGCCATGGCCGCCAGCGCCGTGGCCACGACCACCTCCAGGAGCGTGAATCCCCAGCGCAGTCGCCGCCTGCCTGCAGCCACGTTACAGCACCTCAGTCCTGTATACAGTCCTGATATACCTGGGGAAGCTTCATACCTGGGGAAGCTTCGGCGCGCTGGTCCCGGCAAGACCGATTGAGCCGCCGAGGCCGACAAAGGCCGAACGACCCCGTCCAGGCGGAAGAATACAAAAAACGGGCGCAGCGGGGCTCCCACATATGCTCCCAGCGCTGCCCGCTGCGCCCATGCCCTGCGCCCCTCCCCACAAGGCACAGGTGCATCAAAACTATAGGTCGCCTCCCGGGCGAGTCAAACCGCCCGTGGGAACACGACATCCAAAGGGGAAACGATCCACAGAAGCCCATCGAGCGGAAGGCTTCAGCGGGTTCTTGGGACGCCGTGCGTTCCGCGGCGCGACTGGCTCCACGAGGTGCCCCCGTCGCTTCCGGCGCGACCCCATTGGCCGCGGGGTGGCGGCCCCCACCAGAACAAACCGCAACGGTCTGCTATGCTTTCTCATATGAGCCGAGGCGAACTGGCACATCTGGAATTGCTGGCCGAACTGGACTGGCTCAGCGACTGGCTCAAGCAGTGGGCCGACGGTGCGCCTCGATGGGGACCTGCCCGGGCGGCCCAAGCCTTGGTTCGCCGCCTGTTGGAGCGGGCTCAAACCATGCGAGTCAGAATCGAAGGTCCCCTTGTGGTGGCGAACCTGGGTGGTACCGGCACGGGCAAGTCCGCCTTGGTCAACGCCCTGGTGGGCGAAGAAGTGGTCCCAGTAGGCCGATCGCGGCCCACCACGCGCCTGCCCATCCTGGTCTGTCGGCCTGACCTGTCGCCCAAGCTGTTGGGCATCGACGGGGATACCGTCCAAGTGATCCAGCGGGACCTGCCCGCGCTGGCCGACATGGTGCTCATCGACTGTCCGGACCCGGACACGAGCGAGGAGTCGGGCGGCAGGGGCTCGAACCTGGCCCGGCTGCGGCGCATCCTGCCCCATTGTGATGTGCTGCTGGTGACGACCACGCAGCAGAAGTACCGCAGCGCTCGGGTGGCCGACGAGTTGGCCGCGGCGGCTGCGGGAGCCAGGCTGGTCTTCGTCCAGACCCATGCCGACCAGGACGACGATATCCGCGAGGATTGGCGGCGGGTGCTGCAGCCGCAATACCAGACAGGCCATATCTTCCTGGTCGATTCCCTGGCGGCTTTGGAGGACGCCCGCCAGGGGCGTCAGCCCCGGGGCGAATGGGCGGCGCTGGTGGATCTGCTGACCCGGCAGCTGGCCGGTGCGGCCGCCACGCGGATCCGGCGGGCCAACTTCTTGGACTTGGTCAGCCAGACGCTGGAGGCCTGCTCGAGCCGGATCGACGCAGGCCTGGCGCAGGTAACAGCGTTGGAACGAGCGATCGACGATAAACGGACCCAATTGGGCTCGGCCACGGCCGAGGCGGTGCGTCGGGAACTGTTGGCCAGCCGGCGGCAGTGGGAGAGTCGCCTGGTGGGCAAGGTGGCCGCCCGCTGGGGGTTCAGCCCTTTTGCCCTCTTGTTGCGCACCTACCAGGGGCTGGGCGGGTTGGTTTCCGGGGCCCTGTTGATGCGGGCCAGGACGCCGGCCCAGATGGTCTTGTGGGGCGCTTTGGAAACAGGGCGCA
>DQVB01000451.1 GCA_015661985.1 Planctomycetota bacterium
ACCAGCGCCGCGACGAGGACCTGCTCAACGAAATGTTCCGTGCGGCCCACAGCCTCAAAGGTCTGTCGGCCTTGCTGGGACTGAGCGACATCAACAATCTCACCCACAAGATCGAAAACGTCTTCGACGCCGCACGCCGCGACGAACTGACGATCACCAGCGATGTGGTGGAACTGATGTTCATGGGTCTGGACAAGTTGGTCGCCCTGGTCGACCAGCTCAAGGACCCTGATGCCCAGCCGGTCGACTGCCAAACGGTCCTGGAAGGAATTCGCCGCCTGCTCCAATCGGCCGGCGTGGAACGCAAGCAGGCGTCTCAGGCCGATGCCGAGCAGGCTTTTTCTTCAGGTTCACAATCGCCGGATGCGGAGGCCCAGCCTCCCGGCCCCGAAGATCCGGTCCCTGGCGACTGCCCGCCGCAGCCCGACCCGTTGGAAGACGTACGCGACGAAGAGGATATTCCACACAAGTATCTTTCGATCTTTATCGACGAAGCGGAACTGTCGTTGGATGAGTTCACCGTAGCACTCTTGTCTCTGGAAGACGGCGGCAGTCCCGACGAGTTGAACAGCCTGCTGGTGATCGCCCACAAAATCAAAGGCTCGGCTGCTTCGGTGGGCCTGAATCGGGCGGCCAAATTGGCCCATCTGATGGAAGACGTGCTCCAAGACTTGGTGGCCGACCGAGGCACGCTTTCCAGCGAGGTAGCCGATGTGCTCCTGAAGTGTACCGACGCCCTTCGCCAGTACGCCCAGCACTTGCGTCAAGGACCGGGCTGCTCCGATCAATTCGGCCCCTTGGCCCGCCAGCTCGTCGAGATTCACTCCTCGGGTGCGGCTTCAAGTGCCGACGCCGCAGTTACCACACCGGATACCTCCGGCCGCCAGCCCACGCCGGATGCGACCCTCAAGGGGCCGTCGGCTGCGCCTTCCGGACTCTCCAGCCAGTTGCGCAGCCGAGTCGGCGCCGCTGCACCCCAAGGCGCCACGACGTTCGCCGGAGAGGTGCGATTCGAGCCCAATCTGATGATCGCCGGGCTCAAGGCCCAATTGATCTACGAGAAGCTCTCCGATCTGGGAAAGGTGTGCTACTGCCAGCCCACTCTCGATGAACTCGAACAGATCGACCAGTTGGACTGCTTCCGCTTTGGGCTGAGTTCAGAGCAGTCGCTGGAGGCGATTTGCGATCACCTGCAGATTGCCGGCGTACAAGCCGTACTGGTCGAACCGCTTCAACCCGGAGCGCCCGGGTCTCACCCGACGGCCGAACCGACGCCCGCCGTGGTAGAGCCTGACGCCGCGCCTCAGGGCGAAGCGCCGGCCGCGTCTGCTGCGACTACTGCGTCCGCTGCATTGGCTGCGTCTGCCGTAAAGCAACCGCAGGAAGCCGCTCCCCAAGAAAAGCCGTCACCAACCAGGACGTGCTCTGCGGAAAAGGGGAGCCGACCCGCCGAGACGGTCCGGGTGGACATCGATCGGTTGGACCACTTGATGAATCTGGCCGGCCAGTTAGTGATCAACAAAGCCCAGTTTTCTCGAATCGGCGAGAAACTCAAGGGCGTGCTCAATTGCAAACAGTCTGTACAGACTCTCGACAGGGTGTTGGACCAACTGAGCAAAGTCAGCGACGAGGATGAGCTCCGTCTGGGCGACCAACGTCTTCACTCCGAGCTCCATCAGTTCCGCAGTCTGGCCCGACGGATCCAAAACGATCTGGAGTCGGTCCGTCGCGAAGTGCAAACCCTCGGCCAGGCACGCGATTTCGTCAGGGACTTGTTTGAAGCGATACATCAACTCGATCGGGTAAGCGACGGGATCCAGCAAAGCGTCATGGACACCCGAATGGTGCCCATCGGCCCCTTGTTCGCCCGATTCAAACGTGTGATCCGCGATATCACCCGCGCCAACGGCAAGAGCATCCGCCTGGAAATCAAAGGCGAAAAGACCGAACTGGACAAGCGGATGATCGACGAGTTGGGTGATCCGCTGGTGCATATGGTTCGCAATTCGGCCGACCACGGCATCGAGTTGCCCGAACAACGGGAAGACGCAGGAAAGCCGCGGCAGGGAACGGTCACCTTGGAGGCCTTCCATCGCGGCAACAGCATCGTCATCCGCGTCAGCGACGACGGCCGGGGACTCGATGCAGACCGCATCCTCAGCAAGTGCCTGGACAAAGGCCTCCTCAGCCCGGCCGACGCCGAAAAAATGACGCCCCACCAAATCCACCAGATGATCTGGGAGCCGGGACTGAGCACGGCGGAAAAGGTGACGGAAGTATCCGGGCGGGGCATGGGGATGGACATCGTCAAGTCGAAGATCGAGGGCTTGGGGGGGATGGTCGATGTGGAAAGCCATCCTGGCCAAGGTACCACGTTCACCATCAAACTTCCTCTGACCCTGGCCATCCTCCCCTCCCTGATGGTGGAAATACACAACGACGTCTTCGCCATGCCCATCGAGGCTGTTCGAGAGATCGTCCATGTGTCCCCAGAACACCTGAGCACGCTCCAAGGACGACAAGTGGCCCTGATCCGCAGCCGGGTGATTTCGATGGTCGAACTCGACCAGGTGCTCCGCTTCTCCCGAACCCGACGCGATACACCCCCAAACCAGTCCCGCGAAACCACCCTGGTCATCGTAGGCGAGATCGGACAGGAAGTCGGCCTGGCCGTCGATCGCGTCATCGGCGAAGAGGATGTGGTGATCAAGTCGATAGCTGAGAACTACCAAAACGTCCCGGGGATCGCAGGCGCCAGCATCCTGGGCGACGGGCGTGTTTCCCTGATCCTCGACGTCTCGGCGCTGATCGATATACTCTCCCAAAGGAACTTGGCCGCCACGCCGTGTTGAACGCTTTGCCCATGCAATGTACTCACGATCACCGCGTACGCCCGTTTAGCCGCCGACGGCACGTCGGCGCTCTTCTCGGCACAGCCGCCGAGATCCAACAGGGTTTGCCGCATCTGTCCCGCGCCATCTGCGCTTCAACCGGCGGCCAGCAGGCCGCACAAGGAGACTGAATCATGACCGACGCTTCCTGCACACAAACCGACAGACTGGAGCTACTGCGTGAGCTCTTCGCCTCGGCCACGCATGATGCCTCAGCGGCCATGTGCCGCTGGACCGAGGGCCTGATCACCGTCACCCTGGACGAAGTCCAGGAGATCCCCCTTGAAGACGTGGCCTCAGAGCTCAAGATCGGCGACGAACTGCTCACCATGGTCGTCCTCGCCCTGCAAGGCGAAGTGGGCGGAAACATGATCCTCGTGTTCGACGAGACCAACGGACGCCAACTGGCAGCATCCTTGCTGGGCCGCCAGCCCGGCACCGACCCACAATGGAGCGAACTGGAAATCTCCGCCCTAACCGAAACCGGTAACATCCTCGGCTGCGCCTACATGAACGCCCTGACCCGTCTGATCGACACCGAACTGTTCCCTTCAGCGCCCTACTTCATCCAGGACTATGGTATCAGTGTGCTCCAGCAGGCGCTGATGGCCCAAGCCATGACCGGCGACGACCTGCTCATCTGCCGCATCGGCTTTCGCCGCAAGACTCAGGAGCTCGACTGGCGCGTGATTTTCGTGCCCAACCAGGGAATGCGACAGGCCCTGGAAGGAGCCCTTCACAGTGCCGCTTGAAGATGAGCGATTCTACCTGCACGCATCCACACCAAGGCACAGGAAAACGTATGATGGCTGCCTCAATCACTCTGGAAGACCCCAAAGAGACATTGGTTGCCATGGGGAAAATCGCCACCGGCCAGGCGCCCGAACGAATGCGCTCAGTTCTCGGCTCCTGCATCGGCTTGGCGCTCTATCATCCTCGACTCCAGGTCGGGGCATTTGCTCATATCGTCCTGCCCGACTCCGCCGGACGAACCGGCAGCCCGGGCAAGTTTGCCGACACGGCCGTCCCCCACATGATCACGCTGCTCGAGCGGATGGGAGCCACGGTGCACGGCCTGACAGCCAAAGTCGCCGGCGGGGCCAACATGTTCAACGGATCCGGACCACTGCAAATCGGCACAGCCAACGTGGAAGCCGTCGCCCGCGCACTCGAAACCGCCGGCATCCGGATCGCAGCAAAGGACGTAGGCGGAACGCATGGGCGCCGTGTCACTCTCGATTGCGATACCGGACGGTTGATCGTGGAGAGCGCGGGTAAAACGCCCCAAGTCCTCTGAAACCGAGAAAACAGGCAGGCCCAATTCCTCCGAAGGCACTTTCCCCGCAGTTCCAGCGAATTGGGCCTTGCTTCTCTACATTTTCCGTCTTCCCCTGAGGAGATGAAAGCGATGATAAGAACACTCCTGGTCGCCGACGACGCCCGGATCATTCGGCAAATCATCAAAGACATGGCCCGCAGCGCGGGCTGGGAAATCGTGGGCGAGGCATCCAACGGGCAGGAAGCGATCGAACGCTATCGCGAACTCCATCCCGACGCGGTGACCCTCGACCTGGTCATGCCCGAACACGACGGCCTCCACGCCCTGCACGGGATCATGGAGTTCGACCCCCAGGCGAAAATTCTTGTAGTCAGCGCCCTGGAGCAGCGGCAGGTCCTCAAGGACGCGTTCAAAGCCGGCGCGGCC
>DQVB01000248.1 GCA_015661985.1 Planctomycetota bacterium
GATGGGATTCTGCAACATTCATAGGCATGCTCCTCCGTAAATCGGGTCAAAGCACAAACGATACGTCACCGGGAACGACCAGTCCTGTCATCGCGTCGTACCCCAGCCCCTCGAGGGCGATGAACCACGAGGCTTCGTAGTTTTCTACCAGTCGGCGCCGGCTGAACTGGGCTGGTTCGAGGAGGTTCCAAATGGCGTCGTGATCCTTCGGGCGAAAGAGGCCAACCGCGTGGGGGGTCGCTCGGCGAATCCACCGGCGAATCCACCGTGGGGTGAGTCGTTCAGCCTCGCCGAGCTCCGCGCGCAGGGCTTCGAACGCTTCAGTGTCGTAACGCACGAGCACGTTGATCGAATCCTGCTTGATCAGCCGATAGAGGTCAGCCACCTCTTGGAAGTTGCCTGCCCTGATGGCATCCAGCAGGGTGCGTTCGTCGTCCATTTCGCCGCTGGTGCGGCCGGTGAGGACATAGAGTTGGTTGAAATAGCCGCGGAGCCGATCAGGGCTGTTGAGGATTTCGGTGTCGTCCAGATCGCCCTGCCGGGCCAGATCGGCCAGGAACAGCTCCGTGGCCTGTACCGCCTGTCTGTAGCCGGGCGGATAGATGCCCTGCTCGTCCTGCGGTTTGAAGACAACGACCCGGCCGCGCGGGTCCCTGCCGTGGCGATTGCAGCGGCCCGCCGCCTGGGCGATGGCTTCCAGCGGGGCCAGGGCACGGTAGACGACGGGAAAATCGAGATCCACGCCTGCCTCGACACACTGGGTAGCCACAAGCCGTACCGGCTCGCCCCTCTGCAATCGGCCGTCCACGGTGGCCAGCACAGCCGAGCGGTGGGCCGGGCACATGTTGGTGGAAAGGTGGAACACGTGCTGAGCCCCCAATTCCACCAGCGTTTCGGCCAGGCGGCTGGCGTGGCGCTTCAGGTTGACGATGCACAACACGCGCTGGTGCCGTTGAATCCGCTCGGCCAATTCCTCCAGAGGGATCGGTTGCTGGTGACGCCACTCGACGGAAACGCGGGCTGCTGCGGGGCGGTAGAGCGGCGCGGGGTCGGGGAGGATTCCGGTCGGTTGCCATCCCGAGCCGGCAAACTCGCGCACCCGCCCGTCGAGGGCCTGGAATTCCGGCTGGGTTGCTGTGGCGAATAGGACCGTGGAGCGGTAGGGTCCGTCCGGTTGGGCCAGGCGCGAGAGGGTGGCCAGGGTGGCCACGGCCAGCTTCACAGGCAGGGTCTGCACCTCGTCGAAGAGGATCACGCTGCGGGCGAGCCGGTGGAGCTTGCGGCAGCGCGACGGACGCGAGGCGAAAAGCGACTCGAAAAACTGAACGCTGGTGGTCAACACCACGGGTGCGTCCCAGTTTTCGGCCAACAGTCGCGGCAACGCGGCGGTGTAGTCGTCCCCGACATCGGTGTGCTCGGGCTCGTACTCGACGAGGCTGTGATCCTCCAGGACGGTGAGGGCATCAAATCCGTTCTCCTCGCAGAACACGAAGCGATAGACCTTGGCCGTCTGCTCGATGATGTTCAAAAACGGCATCACCAGCACGATCCGACGCAGGTTGTGGCGGTGCGCATGGTGGAGGGCGAAGGCGAGCATGGCGAGGGTCTTTCCGGCCCCGGTGGGCGCCGAAAGCGAAAACAGGCCGGTACTCTGGCGCGCTGCCTCGATACACCGCTCCAGGAGTTGCTCGCGAGTGGCAGCCATTGGGGAATCGGCGAATCGGTGGCTGAGTTGCTGCACGTGGCGGTCCAATGCGGCCAGAGCCTTCTCCACGTCGAGCGTCGGTCCTTCTGGCCGCGGGCGCCGCGGTGTTGTGGCGTCCCCGTTGAAGTGGGCTTCGGTCTCCAGGAAGTCCGCATCCACCAGACATGAGTAGATCATTCGCACGTCGAGCATGTCAGCAGCGAGAAGTCCGGACGGCACGACCCCCTCTTTGATAACTGGATCGGGTAGCCGGTCGTCGCGGTAGCGCTTGTATAGTCGTGCGATTTCCGTGTCGGTAAAAGCATCCGACATCCGTTTCATGCGCTTGGCGATTTCGTTAGCCCAATCTTTCGCCCGCGCGGGCAACTCGCCGAGCCCAGCGTGATGTCCCTCCACCGCCAAAGCGGGCGCCAATACCAATACCTGTGGGCCGAGACGGCCTGCCAGCAGGCACGCCCCGGCCGACCAGTGGTCGCCCGCGCGGTGGCTCGGGTTGTTCAAATGCCCTTGGAACCGGTCGGCGTATTTGCCCAGGTCGTGGAGGAGCCCGGCCGCGTGGGCCTGCTGCTCGGCGCCGAAGACCTGCGCGAATCGGGCCGCTCGTTCGGCCACCCGTCTGAGGTGCTCGTGCACCGGCTCGCCCACACCCGCCCCTTCGTCGTTCGGGCTATGGGCCAAGTACAAAGGCGACCTGGTTGGCCCTTGACTACTTGCACACATCATTGCCTCCCTACGATCACCTCTGTGCGCCGAATTGGGGCTCGGCTATTCGTGATTGACAGGAACATCAGTGCAGTTTCGGGAAAATGGCATCCCGCCTGGTGAACGCGGCGTGGTGCCGGGAAACGGGTATCGTCATTACCCAAACTTCAGGTTTCGCTATTGAAAAGCCGCTAGGCAACCAGAAGCCCGGCTTTTCGAAAAAGCCGGGCTTCTTCGGTGTCGCAGAACCTCTGGAACGGGCCATGCAAAGTTGTGTGCCAAAGATCGGCTCCGGCCGTCGGCGATCCCCTCGGCCGCCGGTGGGCACGATCAGCCGCGAGGCGGCGCGAGCAGGTAACCGCAGGCGCCAGCCGGTTGTGTCGCCCTTTTGGGGACTCGACGACGCTCGTGGGACCGCCTTCCCCGGACTCACGTCCGGGGCTATTGGCTGTCGCTTGTGCGCAGCTGGCCGGTTTGCCAGGCCGGTGCCTGTGGCGACAACCGACAGGGGGCCGAATGGGGAGGGCCACCATGGGGCAC
>DQVB01000123.1 GCA_015661985.1 Planctomycetota bacterium
AACTGCCGGAAGTGCCCAGCAAGCGCCTGAAGGAACGATCTGGGGCCCGCGTGAACCGCACTCCGTCCGCGACACGATCGTTTCGATGCGCGACAAGGCGGCGTTCAAATCGGATACGGCCACCTGATTTCAGCTGTGGCGCCGGGTGGGCCCTCGGCGCTTGAAGTGGCCTGGCGGAAGAACTATGGTAGTACGGTCAGTCGTGTGGTTGTGAGGTTTGCTCGGCGCGGGCGGCTGCGATCGGGGTTCGGGACGCCGATGTGCAGGCAAGGGGCGAGTGGCGAGGCGACGCCGAGTTTCAGCGGTGGCGCTGCAGTGGCTGGAAAGGCCCGATGAGGGGGGCACAACAGCGCAGCGGCGGGTCGAGCCCGTTTGCGCCGGCCCGCCGCCACGGGCGGCGACTTTGTCCCACCCTTTCGCAGCCCCCACGGGGCGTGAACGGGTACGTCTTCTGAAAAACTGGGAGAGGACAGCGATGTGTTCCAGAGGTATATGGACTCAGAGGTGGTTTTGTCCGGCGGCCAGGCACGCGGCACTGGCTGTTGTGGTGTTGGCTGTTTGGCACATGGGGTTTTGTGGACCAGCCCGGTCGGCTGAGGGAGCTGCCGGGGAGACGACGCTTCTCGCCGGGGCTGCGGCCAGCAACATCACACCGCCGCTGGACGAACCGATCGTGGGCAGTTGGCGTTCGCCCCGAGCCAAGCATGTCCATGACGAGCTCTATGCCCGCTGCCTGGTGCTCGACAACGGCCAAACGCGGCTGGCTCTGGTGGTCGTGGACAACTTGGGGGTGGCGCGCGAGGTTTTCGATGCGGCTCGACGGATCATCGAGGAAAAGACGGGTATTGAACCGACGCATGTGATGATGGCAGCCACACATACCCATTCGTCGATCAGCGCCCGCGGCCGCAACCGGCTGGTGGTGGAGGAGGAGTTGAGCGACTATCAGGCCTTTTTGGTGCGGCGGATCGCCGACGGCGTGCGGCGCGCGGTGAATAACTTGCGCCCGGCGCGCATCGGTTGGGGCAGCGCCGAGGAGCCCACCCAGGTGTTCAACCGCCGTTACTTCATGAAGCCGGGCGTCCCCGTGCCGAACCCTTTCGGCGGCGAGGACCGCGTGATGATGAATCCGGGGCGGGGCAACCCGAACATCCTCAAGGCGGCCGGCCCCACTGACCCGGAAGTGGCTTTCCTGTCGGTCCAGTCGGCCGAGGGGCGTCCGGTGGCGCTGGTGGCCAACTATTCGCTCCATTACGTGGGCCCCGCCGCCGGTGGGGTCATCTCGGCCGACTACTTCGGCGTCTTTGCCGACCGCATCCAGCAACTGCTCGAAGCCGATCGACTCGATCCCCCCTTCGTGGGTATGATGAGCAACGGGACAAGCGCTGATATCAACAATATCAATTGGCTGAAGAAACCAACCAGGAGGTGGGGCCCTTACGAAAAGATGCGCTACGTGGGGGATCGGGTGGCCCGGGCCGTTTACGAGGCCCATCAGGGTGTGGCCTTCCGTGGAACTGTGCCCCTGGGAGCTGCTTGGCAGGAGTTGACCTTGAAGGTGCGCAAACCCACGCCCGCGCAGGTGGCTTATGCTCGCCGGATCCTGGCCAAGCCGGAAGACGCTCCGAAGTACCACCGCCGGGAACGGGTATACGCCAAGCGGACCTTACAGTTGCTCGACTCGCCAGACGAAGTATCCGTACCGCTGCAGGCCTTCCGCATCGGGGACGTGGGCATTTGCGCCATCCCCTTCGAGGTGTTCGTGGAGATCGGGCTGGGCGTCAAGGAGCGCAGCCCTTTCCCGATGAGCTTCATCATTTCGCACGCCAACGGGACGTATGGCTACCTGCCCACGGTGGCTCAGCACGAACTGGGCGGCTACGAAACCTGGCTCGGCACCAACATGGTGGAAATCGAGGCGGCACCCAAGATAGTTGACAGCCTCCTGGCCATGCTCAACGAGCTGCATGCCCAGCCCTGACCGCCCTCTGCTGGTCTGCGACGGGACGTCAGCGGCGGGCGGCCGAGCGGGGGACGACGCCGCGGCCTGTGGTCGTGGTGATCTTGGCCCAGAACGGGTGCTGGCGGTCGGCCCGCGTGCGCACGTCTTCCAGGAGCGTCTCCAAGTCCGGTTCGATCGCCCGCCCCGCGTTGGCACGACGGCCATTGACCACTATGCTGACCGGCTGGCCGAAATCGACGATGTCGGGGGCCAACCAGACGGTGGCCTGGCCGGCGCCGGTGGACACTTGCATTCCCCCGCTCACCGTCAATTTGGCTTCCGTCTTCACAGGCCGGCGCCCGGCCGGGGGCGGCCAGTCGATGGGGTCGACCATGGTTCGCGGGGGGAAGCTGGACAGTTCGACCCACCAGAAGAAGTTGTCCCAGGGGCGCATGGAGACCGCGAGGAACTCACGGGGCCAAAAATCGCGGCGGAAGCGGTTCATCCAGTCGAACAGGCGAAGGATCTCGTCGGAGAAGTGCTCGTGGCCGCGGCCGATGTACTGCACCACCGTAACGTTGTAACCCAGCCGCAAATAGCGATCGAATTGGCTGGCGTTCTCCGCCATGGCGTTGCCGTCCAACTCGCCGCAAACGAAATAGTACGGCACCAGCTTAGCGTTCCGCCAGTAAAAGGTGCAGTACTTGTCCGCCGTGGCGACGATGGGGATCACGCCGGCCCACAGGTCCGGATGGGCCAAGGCCAGGTCCCAAGCGGCGTTGCCGCCCATGGAGTGTCCGGAGAGGAACACGCGGTCCGTATCGATGGCGAAACGCCGGCAGGCGTCGCGCAGGCAGTCCAGCACGGCGGCGTGTTCGCGGGCGCTGTAGCGGAATTCGGTCTGGTGTTTCTCAGCCCAGCGGGGAGCTATGACGATGTAGCCGTGACGGCTGGCCTGCCCGAGTCGCACGCCGCTGTCCTGCCACGCGCCGGCCCACCAATCGACCTGGAGTTCCGGCGTCGTCCCGGCTCCGTGGAGGGTGAGGATGGTCGGATAACGCCGGTACGGGTCGTACTCCGGCGGCAGCTGCACCACGTAGCGCACCGGGGGGGCGGGCCCCAGGCCGGGGACCTCCAACTCGTAGTAACCCGGTTTTTCCTGGGGCGGCGTCTCCTGCGGCGGCATCATGTGGGCCACGAGCTGGGCCACCAGCGACGGCACGGCGCCTTCTTCGGAACGCATTTTCTCCAGGATCTCGGCCCGGCTGATCGGTTCGCCTGCGGTCAGGTACTGGCGGACCAAGTGGCGAACGCGATACAGCGACAGGGCCACGGGCAGTTTGGGCGTGGCCGTGTTGCTGCCCACCAGCCACCCGCTGATGGCCAGGGCCAGCTTTTCTTCGGCCATCAAGCTGGGGTCGTCAGCCAGCTGGCGAAAGGCGGCCATGCGCTCTAGCGTGTTGATGCCCAGCTGGCTGAAGATCTCGTCGCGCACCGGAGCCACCTCTTCTCGGACAGCGGGATCTTCGATGGCGGCCACGAGCTGGTCGATCCGCTCGAGGATCTTCTTGCCCTGGGCGTCGTACTCCTGGTACTGGCGGGCCATCTCCCGCACCGCCTGCAGGATTTCCCCCGCCACGCCCTCGGAGGGGAATTTGGCCAGGAGTTGCCGCACCAACATATGTTGGCCAGCGTCGGCCCGGAGCTCCAATTCCCGCAGCTTGCGCCGGGCATCCATCTGGGCGATCCGGCGAATCTCCGGCGTGAGCTGCTCCTGCAGCTCCGCGTCGTTCGGGAAATCCTCCAAGATACTTTCCAGCTCCGCCTTGGCCTGTTCGTACCATCCGCCCTGCAGGTAAAACCTGGCGATCTTCACGCGATGCTCCGGGTTCCGCGGGTCGATCTGGCGGCGGAGGATCTTATCGAGTGTTTTCAAGGGGATGGAGCTGGTGGCCATGCGCATGTCGCGCACATGGGTAATCCCTTCCACCTTGGCCCACACCGGCGTCAGCTCCGTGATCCCTTCCACCACATTCACCGCTCCCTTGCCCGTGAGCATGGTGAAATAGCGCCGGCCATACTCGTCGAACGGATCGGTGTAGAGGATCGCCCGGATGCTGACCACGGCCGGCCCTCCCCGACGCGCCCGCTGGCGGATGCGGAACCGCTCCAACACCTCGCCCCCGTCGTCGGGGATCACCCGCTGGATCTGACGCTTCGAAACAAAGGTGCGACGGAGGTTGTCGTCGACAAACCAGATCAGCTTCAGTTGCGTGGAATCCTCCGAAGTCGGCCCCCGCAACACCTGCCCCAAGCTGGGTGTGGGAGCCAGCTTGCCCCGGAGAACGCGCCCGTCCTTCAGCACCAACTGGGCTGCTGGCCCCAGAGGGACACCGACAGCCAACCACAGGGCCGCCGCCCACCCGACGACCAACGCCACGCCAAAGCGGCTCATCCCAAACGCCTCTTCACTGCAAAAAGGCCAACCGCGGCCTTGCCCCGCACCACGGCGCTATCGCACTCATGCCGCGCCAACCACTTCTATCCATTCTGCCTTGCGGCCACACGAAGTCAAGCTGCCCAACCAGTGGCCTGCTGCGCAGCCGGACACCGCGCTGTGTCAGGGGCGGTTGAGGCTGCGCGGATCTGTACGGGCCGGCGCCGAGCGTCCTTCGGGTTGCTTGCCTTCCTTTGCGGGTGCGGCGGCGTTGAGGATCTTTTGGATGAGCACTCCGCGGCGCTGGTGGGACTGGCGTCGCACGGCCTGGTCCTCCTGGATGTCAAAGTAGCGGCGGCCGTCGATCCAGGTTTGTTCGCAGCGCGAATGGTTCGACAGCGGCGGGCCGCTCCAGACGACCAGGTCGGCGTGCTTGCCCGGTTTGAGCGATCCGACGTACTGGTCCACCTCGAGCTGCTTGGCTGGGTTGAGGGCAACGAACTTCAGCGCCTCTTCAGCGGCGATGCCACCGTACTTGATGGCCTTGGCGGCCTCTTGGTTCAGGTGTCGGGCCGTTTCGCGGCTATCGGAATTGAAAGAGACGCAAACGCCGGCCCGATGCATCAGGACGCCGTTGTAGGGGATGGCGTCGTAGACTTCGAATTTGTAAGCCCGCCAGTCGGAGAAGGCCGGTCCGCCCACGCCGTGCTGCGCCATGGCGGCAGCCACCTTGTAGCCCTCGAGGATATGGTGCAGCAACCAAAACGTGCTTCGGATCAAAGGCGGTCAAGCAACAGTCAAAGCCGACGCCACGCCACTCCAGCAGCGCACAGCTCGCTTACCGATCCGCACGACCACACCCGAGCCGAAGTAGATCCCGGCGTTGCAAACCGGCAGGGCGGGATGGACATTCCTGTCCGTCATAGGCGGGACAGAGCACGCAATAGCGTGGGCATCCCAGATCCGACAGAATCTCGGTCTTGCCGCAGTAGCCGGACGCCTCGGTCCAGCCCATGATTGACGGGCAAGAATGCCCATCCTGCGTTTCCTTTCCGCAAGTTGGGATAGAGTGTTCCTGCTTGCACACGCGTGCGCCGGGCGTGCATCACTTGGATCATGGGTGGCAGGCCGGATGCCTGCCCCACGTGAGGCGATCCTGTTCTAGTCCGGCTTTCTGCGCCTACAAGCGATTTCCTGCTGCCCGTTCTTACGGACAACCCCAGCCGGCCCGTCGAAGAGGGAATCGCTTTGCTGGGCCGGCCACTGCCAGGAAAGCAGCAACAAGTCGCCGCCGTCCAAGACGCCGTGGGCTGGGCCCGCCGCTGCTTGCCGTCAGATGCCGCGGGTTTCAACGCACGTTTCAAAAGGGCCGGCCGGCCAGGCGGGCAACGAGGGATTCGGACAAGACGACGATGTCCTCAGCACAGAAGTACTCTTCGATGTTGGCCGGCAACAGCAGCGTGGCCGAGGGCGGAAACTCCTCGTCCGGCTCGTGCCACACGAGCCGCAGGTTCACACGAGGGAAGACATCGAAATCAAAGGCCAGATCGCCACCCAACGCGCGGTGTCCGCCCAGACGTTTGGCGGCCGTCTGAAGCATCTCCGCCTCCCGGCCCACCGTGCCACACAAACGGCCTATGACCCGTCCGTCGTAGACCGAAGCATAGGACCTGGCTGCCGCGAGATCCGCGAACGTCACTTCCGGAGCCAGTCGTTCGGGACGTGTGCGCACGGCCAAGTAATGCAGCGCCAAGATACCCCAATGGGGCCGCACCGGCCGGCCGCCGGGAAGAACGACCCGGCGCGTCTGCAGGTCCACTTCGAACCAGTCGTCCAAGACGCGCAGCCGGCAGCCCGTAGCCGTGGGTTCGGCACCCAACCACACGAGCTGCTCGCGAGTCTGGCCCTCGAGCTTGTCAAAAGCCAGCTGTGTGGCCCGTTCCAGGTTCTTCTGCGGCCCCGGGGGCTGCGGAGGGCGCCGGGTGCTTTGCTCTCCATTCACGATCCACCTCGCTGTGTTGTGACTTCTCGCGGGACAGGAAAAAGCCGCTGGCCACCCAGCGTAGCGCCCGCCCCGCGGGGCTTGAGCTCCGGGGGCCAGCGCCCCCGCTCACGCATCGGGTTGGCCGCCGGCCAACAACGCTTGAAACAGCG
>DQVB01000310.1 GCA_015661985.1 Planctomycetota bacterium
CACCGCGGCGCGGGCAGCGCCCAAGCGGCGGTCCGACCTGCCGGCGCGGGCACGACGCTGAAAACGTCTTCCGCTGTCGTGTCTCCCGGCCGAAGCGACCGAACTGGGACGGGCGTCGGCGCGGGTGCGGCGACAAACGTCATACGTTGTCGGACCTTTGACGTATTTCGGCCCGAGGCCGCTTGCAGTTGAGCAAGCCACTGGCTGCACGCCGCCGCAGGGGTTATCGAAAAGGATTGCCTGACGGTTGAACTTTGCGCCGACCGTCCATACTGCGCACGGTTGGACATCTCCCACCTGGCCCCGGGAAGAACTCCACACGCGGAAAGACCAGAACCGTCTTCGGGGCATTATGCCGAGCCCGGGCGCGGTCAGCATGCCCGAGGCGGCGGGCTCAGTTGACCATGGGGTCCGGCGGCATGTGCTTGATTTTCAGGATCGATCCCATCATGGTCCGGCCGATCTGTTGGGTGAGCTTTTTCCACAGATCCAGATCGTCGCAGAAGATGTGCCCCATCGTGGCAGCGGTGGTGAGCCAAGAGCCTTGTTCGAGCTCGGATTCGAGCTGGCCGCCTCCCCATCCCGAGTGACCGACGAACAGCCGGAATGGCTGTTTTTCCTCGGTCACGAGCTTTTCCAGGTGTTCCCGCTGGGCAGCGAAGTAGACGCCGGGGATGATTTCCATCTCCCCAAGCGATTCGTTGGTGTGCACGGCGATCAACGGGCCCGAGACAGGTCCTCCCAGGTTGACGTGGCCTTCCGCTTGGCATTGGCTGCCTCCCAATTGTTCCCACAGTTCGCGGATGGACGTCTCTTTGGGTCGGTTCAGCACGACGCCGAAGGCACCATCGTCGGAGTGGTGGATCATCAGCACCACAGTACGGTAGAAGTTGGGATCCACCAGGTACGGCGAGGCGATCAGGAGGTGACCTTTGAGGGAAGCCATGGCAGCACACTTTGACGATTCAGGTTGGAGGTTGGATCGGGGGGATCGATTGTGGTGGTCAACCTGATTCTACTACGCACGCCAGCTCGGTTCGAGCCGAGGGGCGAACCGGTGCGGTTGTTTCACGGGTTGGCGTTGGCGTTCTGAGGAACCAGCCCGGCCGGGCGGGGTTTGGTATTAGAGGGGTGCCCGGCCCGCGACGCGGCTGGTCGGGGGCGTGCGGTTGGCCTAGACTAGGAGTTGCCATGGCTTCGGGAGCCACCCCCCGCAAGGGTGGTAAGGATCGACATTTCGATTGGGACGCGATTGTTGTTAGTCGGCGAATCGACGCGCACCCGCGCCTTGCGGGACCCCGACGTCCGCCTGATGCTCCAAGTCCGTGACGACGACGCTACGGCCTTTGAGGAGCTGGTGTTGCGCTACCAGAGCCGGCTGGTCACGGTGCTGGAGCACCTGGTGGGCAACCGCGATTGGGCCGAGGACTTGGCCCAGGAGGTGTTCCTGCGCGTCTATCGTGCCAGGAAGCGGTACACGCCGCGGGCCAAGTTCTCCACGTGGCTGTTCACGATAGCCAACAACGTGGCTTCGAACGCCTTGCGAGCCCGTTCCCGGCGGCGTGAGGTCAACCTGGCTGAGGGCAGCGGGCCGGGAGCGAGGCCGTTGGAGGCCATGGTGATGGCTTCCAGCGGTCAGATCCCGGCGCGGCAGCTGGACAAGGCTGAGGTCCGCGACGTGGTGCGGATGGCCGTGTCCACGTTGAATGATCGCCAGCGCCTGGCCGTGTTGTTGAGTAAATTCGAAGGGATGAGTTACGCGGACATTGCCGAGGCCATGGATCTGACACCCCAAGCGATCAAATCGCTGTTGAGCCGTGCGCGGGGCAATCTGCGAGAAGTGCTCCTGCCGTACCTGGAACGAGGCCAACGCCCGGGGGCGGGGCAGCCGGACCGGCGCAGAGCCGGAGAGGCGGTCGGCGGCCAAGGTGAACAGGACGGGTGATCCGATGTCCAAGGAACCGAGCAGCGTTGATTCGGCTTCACTGGAAGAACAGCTGTCGGCCTACCTGGACGGGGAGCTGGACGACGAGGCTACGCGCCAGATTGAACAGCGGCTGGCGTGCGACCCCCAGATCCGGAAAACGCTCCAGGACTTGGAGCGAACCTGGCAGATCCTGGATACCCTGGACGAGGCGGAGGTGGACGAATCGTTCACGCGCACCACGCTGGAAATGGTGGCTGTGGCTGCCGAGGAGGATGTGCAGCGGCAAGCGGCCGAGGCCCCTCGCCTGAGACGAAGACGTGTGCTGGTGGCCCTCACGTGGCTGGCCGGGGCAGCGGCCGTGGGATTCATGGCCGTGGCCTTGGGTTGGCCCAATCCGAACCGGCAGCTGCTGGAAGACCTGCCCGTGGTGGAACGGTTGGAGCAATACCGTCAGATCGGGGACTTCGAATTCCTCGATGCCCTTTACCGGGAGGGAATGTTCGTGGAGGAGGGCAACGATGAGTCCTGAGGCCCGATCGCGGCGGATCGGCACGCTGGCCGCCCTGTCGGTGGTGGGGGCCCTGTGGGTGGCGGCCCTGCTGGCGGCGGCCGGCCGACATGCCCGTTGGCAAGAGATGGCGGACCGCCGCGCGCGGATCGAGCAGATGTCGCTGGCCGAACAAGAGCAACTCAGGCGGCACTTGACGCGATTTGCGGCCATGAGCCCCGTCGAGCAGCAGCGGTTGCGGCAGTTGCACCGGGCGATCCAGGACCATCCCCAGTCCGAGCAGCTGGAGCGGGTCATGCGCCGGTACTGCGAATGGCTCAAGACCCTGGAACCGTTCCAGCGGGAGGAACTGCGTCAGCTGCCCGCCCGAGAGCGACTGGCCCGTGTCAGTCGCCGCTTGGAAGAGCAGGACAATCGGATCGCCCGAGGCCTGGGGTTCCGTGGCCCGCGCCCCGGCGGGTTTGTCCAACGGTTGATGCAGAGCGAAGGGTTCCGGACGTGGATCGAACTGACCGACCAAGACCGAAAGGTGCTCCGGCGCTGGCTGGATTCGCTCGTCAAGCAGCTCATGGAGGATCCCCCTGCGGCGATTCGCGAGCGGTTGGCAGCCATCGACGGCGAGGACGCCAAACGCCGCTTGGTCATTGGCAACCTGTTTGGGCACAGAGGCGGCAGCCCGTTGCCGTCCGGGGCGCTGGGTGAATTGCGCCGGCAGCTTTCCCCTAAGGCCCGGGCCTTTCTCCAGCGTCGAGACGAACAGGCACAGCGACGGTTGGCCAACGAGTGGATCGGCTTGCTCATCTGGCACGAAGTCGTCCGCCGCCGCATGGGGCCTGTGCCCTTGGTGCTACCGTCGGTCAGCGACGAAGAGCTGGCCCAATTCTTGGAAAAGAACCTCAGCCCCGAACAACGGGAGCGGCTTCTGGGTCTGCCGCCGGATGCTATGGCCCGCCAGCTGCGCATGCTGTACTTCAAGGAGAAGGTGGGCCCATCGTCTGGCCGTTCGCGAAGCCCGCGAGGTCGACATCCGGGCCCCGACTGGCGTGGTCACCGCCCGCCTCGCGCTGCCTCCAAAGCTCAACCCAAGCCCTCCCCGCCGCACTCGGGCAAAGATCCTTAGAGATCCATCAGGGTTGTCCCTGACGTGGGGCAGGCTTCCAGCCTGGTACCCACGACCCAGCAAATGCGCGCCGGGGGCGCACATGGGCAAGTGGGAAGACCCTGGCGAGGTTGCCCCTCAGACCAACTGCCGCATGTGAGGCAGTGTACAACAGCCTGTACAAAACTTGACTCAAATGCAACAACTTTGTCCCTAAACGGCCGTGCCCAATTGTGCGACAAACGGCCCGCGGAAAACCCGAAATACGAAGCACGAAAGCGCGAAACAAGCACGAAATCCGAAATTCAAATGTCCCAAAGGCCCCAGTGCACCGCCATATACTGTGTCGCAACCGGCGGATAGCAGCCAGTGTTTTTGTCATTGGAGTTTCGGACATTCGGATTTCGACATTCGGATTTGCCGTTAGCGGTCTCGCAGAATCGCCCACGGTGGTTTACAAGTGGCCTAAATGGGGCAGCAGGCTGCCGTTGTGCGTTGTGGCTTGGTGCGAAGACCAGCCATGTCTTCTGCAGTCGGCTATGACGCCCCGTCAGCCCTTGTCGTGGGCCCTCCAGCACCGGGAAGCGGCGGTCCGCCCGTGGTGCCTTTCGGTCCCCAGGCTTGGGCCTGCGGGGCCTGGCCCGGGCTGCCCACCGGCTCTTGTACTGGGGAGTCGGTCCGCAGGGGGCGAGCAAGAAATGAACCTGCCCGGGATTGCTCCCGGGCAGGCGCGCTGGGTTCCCATTGCAAGGGTCCTGAGAACCATCCAAACCCGTTAGACTCGCTTGTCGGCCGATTCGCAAGGCCCGAGTGAAGGACTGGCTTGAGGTGGGCCAGGCGACGTCTCAGCGCTGGGCCACACTGTGCCGACGCAGCAGCATGGCGGTTGGGTCAACGTGCGGCGCCGGTGGCAGTGGGCTGGCCTGTTCCTCTTCGGCCGGGGCGGCCGGGGCCTCTTCGACAGCACCGCAGCAGGCTGTGTGGCAGGAGACCTTCTTGCAGCAGCGCCGCTCGCACAGGCCGCCGAACAGGCAATCCAGCAGCGAGCAGCAGCGCCGGGGCTTGCAGCAGGGCTGCGCGCAAGCCGGTTCGCAAGGGGCTGGCTCCTCACAGCAAGCCGGCTTTTCACAGCAGGCCGGTTCAGGGGCGCAGCACTCCGCCTCCGCTTCGCAGCAGGTGGGCTGTTCGCAGCAGACCTTCTTGCGGCAGCCACGCAGCACGCGCTTCAGACCCCCGAACAGGTCACACCGGGGCTTGCAGCACGGTTGCGCGCAAGCCGGTTCGCAGGCAGCGGGCTCTTCGCAGCAGGCCGGCTCTTCGCAGCAGGCCGGCTCGGGCGCACAACATTCCGCAGCCGGTTCGCAGCAAGCCGGCTGTTCGCAGCAGGCCGGCTGGCGGCAGCCGCGTTTCAGGCCCAAGAGATTGTCCAGCAGCTCCATGCTGAACCCTTCGGACACCAGGGCCACGCTCACCAGGAGCGCTCCAAAGACCATCTTACCTCTCATTGAACACCTTCTCCTGTACTTGAACTGGGCAGCAGGTCCCCGCGGCGGCGACACCGAACCGTTGACACCACACGTGGCCGCAGTGTGTTTGGTCGTTCCCTTGCCGCAAGTGGGTTCTCCCATGGGATAGAACCGACTTGAAGGTGTCTCCGGGTAGCCAGCGGGGAAGGCGGGTCGCCGCCTTCAGCTCGCGCGGGGGTTTAACGCCAGGGCCGTCGAGCCATTCCTTGACTCGATGAATCATCCCGGTTCGGTTGCCTGGCGCCACCCGAAGCGGCAGCCCCAGCAAGCCGGGACCCGCTCCGGGGGTCAGAAACGGTATCGGCCTTCCCGAAAAGGGCCCTTGAATCCACGCAACCAATTTCCGCCAAAAGGCTTAAGGTTCGCGTGACGCAAACATTGCGGGATACCCAGGGGAGAGAATCTATGTGAAGATTGACGGCCCCTGCTACGTCCCGGGGCCTCGCAGGCCTTTCGCAATCGACACCGACTCTGCGTGTTGCCCAGCTTGCAAGGGCGGGGCGGCCCAGTTGGCCTCGCAGACGACACCGCCGGGGCGGCCATTTCCGCTAGGGCCGCCCGCCCGGTACAATGGCACCCGTCATGAGCGAGCAGCCGAAACGTTACCGCATCGTGCACTTCGACCAGATCGCTGGCGTCCCCTGCCCGTGCGGCACGGCTCGCCGCGCATTGGCCGACGTGCCGGAATTCCCGGGCACCATCCACCGCACGGAAATCGCCACGGACGCCAAACCCCATTACCACCAGCGGCTGACCGAGACGTACTACATCCTCCAGTGCCAAGAGGATGCGCAGATGGAACTGGACGGCGACCGCGTTCCGGTGAGCCCCGGCACTTGCATCTTCATACCGCCCGGCGTGGTCCATCGAGCGGTGGGCAAGATGACGGTGCTGATCGTCGTGTTCCCCAAGTTCGATCCGGCTGACGAGGTGGTGGTGGAGCCCGGAGCGTAGCGCCGGGGACGCACCACTCGGACTGGACTCTGACGAGATTCTATGACGACCATGCGACCCCTGATCATGTTGTTCATCTTGGCCGCGCCCGCATGGCCCGTTCGATCGCTCGGGAGCGACCAGTGGCCCCAATGGGGTGGATCGCCCGCCAGGAACAACGCTTCACCGGCGCGACGGATCCCGGCTGAGTGGGACGTGGGCCAATTCGACTTCCGCACGGGCCGCTGGCTGGGCCGGGAAGCGCGCAACATCAAATGGGTCGCCCGCCTGGGCAGTGAAGCCTACGGCAGCCCCGTGGTGGCCGGAGGCAAGGTGTTCTGTGCCACCAACAACGGTGCCGGTTACCTGGATCGGTACCCACCCACGGTCGACCTGGGTTGCCTGCTGGCCTTCCGCCAAAGCGATGGCCAGTTCCTCTGGCAGCATTCGGTGAAGAAATTGACCAACGATCTGGACTGGGCCGGCCAAGGCCTTTGCTCCACGCCGCTGGTAGAGGGCGATCGGCTGTGGGTAGTGACCAACCGGGCCGAAGTCGTGTGCTTGGACACAGAAGGATTCTGGGACGGCCAAAACGACGGGCCGGTGACCGATGAGCCCGCCACGGGGAGGCACGACTCGGACGTGGTTTGGTCCTTCGATATGATGAAACGACTGGGCAGCCGGCAACACAACATGGCCAGCTGTTCGGTGACCACGGCAGGAGACCTTCTCTTGGTGGGCACCTCCAACGGCGTGGACGGACGGCACGAGACGATCCCCGCGCCGGAGGCACCCAGCTTTGTTGCCCTGGACAAGCACTCCGGCCGCTTGATCTGGGCTGACAACAGCCCGGGACGGAACATCCTCCACGGGCAATGGGGATCACCTGCCTTCGGCGTCCTGGCAGGCCGTCCCCAAGCCATCTTCCCCGGGGGCGACGGGTGGCTCTATAGCTTGCTGGCTGTACCCGGCCCCGGGGGCCGGCCGAAAACGCTGTGGCGATTCGATTGCAACCCGAAAACGACCGTTTGGGAGGAGGCAGGCAGAGGGGATCGAAACAATCTGGTGGCCACGCCGGTGATCTACCGGGGTCGGGTGTACATCGCTACCGGGCAGGAGCCGGAGTCCGGCGAAGGTCAAGGGGACCTGTGGTGTATCGACCCCAGCCGCCGCGGGGATGTCAGTAGCGAATTGGTCTTGGACGCCGCCGGTCGCCCCGTGCCCCCGCGACGCCTGAAGGCGGTCCATCCCGAGGCGGGCGAACGGGTCGTACCCAACCCGAACTCTGCGGCCGTGTGGCACTACCGCGGCCAGGACCTGGACGGGGACGGCCGATGGGCGTTCGAAGAAACGATGCACCGAGCCATCGGCATGGTGGCCATCCAGGACGATTTGCTGGTGATCGGCGACCTGCCCGGCCTGGTCCATTGTCTGGATGCCCGCACCGGCCGCCTCCATTGGACGTACGACATGCTGGCCGGCATCTGGGGATCGCCTCTGATCGCCGACGGGAAGATCTTTATCGGGGACGAAGACGGGGATGTGGCCGTGTTCGAACTGTCCGCACAACGGAAGCTGCTGGCGGAAAACAACATGGGCCAGGCCGTCTACACGACGCCCGTGGCCGTGGGCGACGTGCTCTACGTCGCCACGCGAAACCACTTGGTGGCTATCCAACGACAACGGCGCCCGGAAGAGCCGTGACGGGATCCGTACGCTCTTCAGGTACCTATGCTTACCTGTGTTCCAGCAGCAGCGCGGCCTCCGGGACGGCGAGGGCCCGTAGGCTCGCCCCTACGCCGGCGAAAGCTCGGCTGCGGCAGCCGGCATGTCGTGGTATGCTGTCCCCGGGCCGACCGGATCAGTGGGCCGGCCGGGGCCGAGCGTTCGACTGTTTTGGCCGGGGACCAATAACCTCAGCGCGGAGGCTTGAACCATGGGCTCAGGGGGGCCGGAGGATTGGGCGATTCATTGCCCCCTGCCGATAGCGGACCGAACCACCGTGCAGCTGGCCCACGGAGGCGGTGGCCGGCTGATGCGGCAGCTGATCGAAGGCCTCTTCGTGCGTGCGTTTGGTGGCCATGGCGAGGGGCTGGAGGCGGGGCTGCACGACGCGGCGGTCCTCGAAGCGGGCAGCGTGCGGTTGGCTTTCACCACCGACAGCTTTGTGGTCAGCCCTTTGTTCTTCCCCGGTGGCGACATCGGGCGGCTGGCCGTCTTCGGCACCGTCAACGATTTGGCCATGGCCGGCGCCCGTCCGGTGTGGCTCAGCGCCGCGTTCATCCTGGAAGAAGGCCTGCCGATGGAGACCCTCCAGCGGGTAGTGGCGTCGATGCGCCAGGCAGTCGAGGAGGCGCGTGTACAGATCGTCACGGGCGACACCAAGGTTGTGGACCGGGGTAAGGGGGACGGACTGTACATCAACACCGCCGGCGTGGGGCTGGTGCCGGCGGACCTGCGGATCGGGCCTCGGCAGGTACGCCCGGGCGACGCCATCCTGGTCAGTGGCGATTTGGGCCGGCACGGGATCGCGGTGATGTCCGTCAGGGAAGGCATCCGGCTGGAAGGGGCTTTGGCCACCGATTGCGCGCCTTTGGCGGGACTGGTCGCCGCGCTGGTCGAAGCGGGCTGCGAGTTACACTGTCTGCGCGATCTGACCCGCGGCGGACTGGCTGCGGCGCTGAACGAGATCGCGGCCGAAGCCGACGTGGGAATCCAGTTGGACGAGGCATCCATCCCCGTAGCCGAGCCCGTGGCCGGGGCGTGCGAACTGCTGGGCCTGGACCCCCTTTACGTGGCCAATGAGGGCCGGCTGGTGGCCTTTGTGCCTGCCGAGGCGGCCGACGCGGCGCTCCAGGTTCTGCGCCGCCACCCGGCCGCTCCCCACCCGGCCGTGATCGGGGCGGTCAGCGACGAGCATCCGGGCATCGTGGAACTGTACAACAAACTGGGAGGATCGCGCACTGTGGATTTGCCGGCCGGCGAACCGTTGCCGCGGATTTGTTAAACTCGAGTCTTGCCGTTCTTGGTGGTTGCGGACAGGCTATTCGGCGCAAGTAATTGCGTAACAAGACCTTGCGGAACTACGCTGTGCAAACGAACATGTTTGTCACAAGTTCTTGTCGCGCAATA
>DQVB01000474.1 GCA_015661985.1 Planctomycetota bacterium
CAGAAAGTGACGACGCGTGAGGCGCCGTGGCGGCGTCGAATCGTTGCCGCCGGAAACGTCTCGTGGGGGGCGGTGGAAGGCAATTGGCATCGTGTCGTCTCCCTGGTGGAAAGCCTACTGTGTGGGGCGGAACCGTCGCTTGCTCTGCCGCACACCGACGCTACAACTACGCTGAACCCCAGCGTGGCAAACCGGCAGGGCAGGATGGACATCCCCCTCCGTCGTAAGTGGGACAAAACGGGCAACAGCCTGGGCATCGTAGATATCACAAAATGTGAGTCTTCCCGCACTAGCTGGAGTGGCCGGTCGAGCCGGTGATTGACAGGCAAGAATGCCCATCCTACGTTTCCTTTCTGCAACGTTGGGGTGAAGCTATGGCTCGTCGTACGGGCACGCCCACCCTGACCCTCCGATTAGACCGGGTGGCTCACGGCGGGGCAAGCCCTTCTCCTGCAACCATGAACGGTGTACCGGGTCACGTCCTGCACGGTAGCAGGGCGCTGAGAGCCGCAGTGCCAGAGTGGGGCAGGCGCCGCACCACGTCGGCTGGAGGGCTGCCCGGACTTGCGCTTGGCCTGGCGGCCAGACTGGTCGGGGGCTCAGGCCCACCAACCACACGGTTTGCCGTGGGTTGTGTACAGGCCCCATGGTAGAGCATAGAATGGCCCAGGACAATGCGTGTGTCAATGTGTTTCTCGACGGAGGAGGGATCAATGGGCCGTATGGTATTTGTCTGGCTCGTGCTGCTATGGGCACCTTTGCAGGCAGTCTCGGCTACGGTGAAGATCACGGTCGAAGAACCCACTGGCGTGGCGAGGCACGGCTGGCCGGTGACCTCCGGGATTCCGCTGTCCCAGGGCGTCCTCTCGGATCCAAGTGCTTGTGCCCTGTTTTCCGCCTCCGGGAGCGAAGTGCCCTTGCAGTCGGAAGCCCTCGCCCGGTGGCCCGACGGTTCGGTCCGCTGGCTGTTGCTGGACTTTCAGGTCGATCTGGCGCCCGGGGAGAGAAAGACTTTTTCACTGCAGTGCGGACCCGGGGTTGCCCGTGGCTTGCTCGGCCGGCAGCTTCGGGTCGACGGGGACGGGGAAAGGGTTCTCGTCGACACCGGGCCGATGCGGATGGAGCTTTCCGCCAGCCGGTTTGCGCCGCTGGGCTGTATCTGGCTGGACCGAAACGGGGACGGCACGTTCAGCGCCGATGAGCAGGTGCTCGATTTGGCCGGCTCCCTGATCGCCCTGGTCGACGCTCAGGGCCGCCGTTTCTCCGTGGGTGGGGGCAAGACGGCGGTTGACGAAATGATTGTCGAGCAGGCCGGTCCTCTGCGGGCCTGCATTCGGGTAAGCGGCCACCACACATCGGACGCAGGCCGGATGTTCCGGTACGTATTGCGGATTCACGCCTTCCGCGGGCAACCTTTTCTCCGTTTGTCGTATACGTTCATCAACGATCATGAAGCGTCGCTCATGGCCGAGTTGGACCATATCGATCTGGTGCTTGCGCCTTCTCAGCGGTCCGGGCCGGTGACAGGGTATTTGCTGAATGGCAAGTGGAGGGACCCGAGCGAGCGACATCTGTTGGAGCAGATCGACGAGCAGGGCTTTCTGCTGGACGGCCGGCCCGCGGGCAGACGGGCCCGCGGGTGGGCCGCGTTGGGCAGCCAGGCATGTGGCTTGGCCGTGGGCGTGCGCGAGTTCTGGCAGAACTGGCCCAAGGCGCTCGCGGTCGGCGGCGGCCGACTCGTCCTGGGCATTTGTCCGGCATTCCCGCAAGGGCGCTACGACGGCAAGCCGTTGGCCGAGGAAAGCAAGCTCTATTACTATCTACGCGGCGGCCGGTATGCCTTCAAAGCGGGGGTGAGCAAGACTCACGAACTCTGGGTCACGTTCTTTGCCGGAAGACCTGACGCGGAGAAGCTGGCCGGTTTCTTCCAGGCGGCCGAAGATCCGTTGTTGGCCACTTGCGATCCGGCCTACGTGAGCTCGACCAAGGCGGCCGGCGAGTTTCCGCCCGCCGATCCCAAGAGGTACTTCGGCTACGATGCTTGGTTCGATCGGGCCCTGAAGGCTCATCTCGAAAGACGCGATGAAGTCCGCGAGTACGGGATGCTCAACTACGGAGACTGGTATGGCGAGCGGAGCGTCAACTGGGGGAATCTCGAATACGATCTGGCCCATGGGCTGTTCCTCCAGTACTTGCGCACCGGCGACCGCCGCTATTACCTGCGCGCCGAGCAGGCTGCCCGGCACCATATCGACGTCGACGTCGTCCATGCCACCAGCCCGCATTTGAAAAACCCATGGGGGCCGCCGCCGCGGGTGGGCGATATCTGGCTCCATTGCGTCGGTCACACCGGCGGTTACTACGAAAACGCGCCCCTGCCCGTGAGCCGCACCTATCAGATGGGGCACAGCACGAACTTCGGCCACGTCTGGGTCTGCGGCGACCTGGACTACTACTATCTGACCGGTGACCGCCGTGCCCGGGAGGTGTCGCTTCAGATCGCCGACGCCATGGTGAGCCATATGCCCACCCGCTACGGCACGCACATCCGCGCCTTGGGTTGGCCCATGATCCTTGTGCTGGCCGCCTACGAGGCCACTGGTGAGAAGAAGTACCTGGACGCCGCTACCAGGAATTGGGAGGTGCTGAAGGAGAAGATCGATTGGCAGCGCGGCTGGGTGGTACGCCTGGCCGGTGACCACTGCCGGCACGGCGACCGCCGCTGCTATGGAAACGTGCCCTTTATGGAGGGCCTTACCTGTTGCGCCTTGGCCCGATATCATCGTCTCACGCAGGACCCCGAAGTGCTCCAGGCGCTCACGGCGGGAATCGACCAGATGATCCGTGAATGCTGGCAGGAGGACGTGAAGACGTTTCGGTACACGGCCTGCCCGCTTTCGTCCAAGACGCCCTATGTGCTGTTCATGCTCTCCACCGAGGCCATGGCCTATGAGGTCGCACGTACGGGCGACAAAGAGCATTTGCGGATCCTTCGCGAAGGTGTGCGCGCGGCGATTCCCCAGGACGACAGCTGCCATTTCGGCAAGTGCCTTGCTCAGATGACCTTCTTCACACCCCACGGACTCGATGCACTGGAAGACTGACGGAAAGAATCTGGCGTGACGTCGACCGGCGTACTGACCGACACGCACTCGGGGGGCCGGGGGTGCAGCAGATTGTCAGATTCTCTGCAGGCCGGAAGGCAAGCTCTACGTCACCGGAGTCAACGGCGGCGGCCCGGTGTGACTCACCCGGGCCATGGCCGTCCACGGAGCTACTTGCCGGACGCCCCGAAAGCGGATAGGTTGTGGGTTGTGGTCCAAGGATGATACGGTTGTTTGGGGAACGATTCGGGTTACCGGGCTGCTGGTTGGCCGGATCCGTTTGGAGTAACGAAGGAGGCAGGGGGATGAGCGGATCACGCTTCTTGTCACGACGTCGTTTCTTGGCGCGCGCCGCACAGGCCGCAGCCTGCGTCGCGGCGCCCCAATTCATTCCCGCCGGC
>DQVB01000576.1 GCA_015661985.1 Planctomycetota bacterium
CGGCGGCAGCCGCGGCACCGGTTGCGGTGTTGGCTGCCCCGCCGCCTGCGGCGCGGCGTCCGCGATTCGTCGCATTCTCGCTCCGTGCCGCGTTCGACAGGGCGCGCCGTAGTCCTCGCGATCCCGGGCTCACAGCGGTCGGGCAGATCACGCGCCTGGCCGGACTGGTGTACGATGTGCAGCGGCAAGACGTTATCCTGGTGGGACTCGCCTGCCCGGAACTGCCCGCTGCGCGGTTCGACGATCTGGTTGTCGCCCTGCGCGCTCGGTTGGTTCACGACGAGTTTCCTCTGGTCAGTATCGATCCGGTCGCGGGCACGCAGCGGACGCGGCGCCAGCGTGTGCGGTTCGTCGGCCACCTGGAAGACACGCCCTTCGGCGCCGACTTTCTCGCCTGCGACGTGCTGCTGAAGCGCTATAGTCTCCAGCTTGTCGACCCGCTGCCGGCCGTCCCGAGTTACAATCGGCTACTCGAGCAGCAGATCACCCGACGCCTGCGACGGGAGGGGGTAACGGTCCGCCAGGCAAGATGGCACGCGGGCGGTGCTGGTGGCGCCGTCTCGAAGCGGTATCACGGCTCACGCGTCCAGCGTGCCGAATCGCATGTGGCACGCTTCTGGTTCTTCGTTGTGTTGCCCTATAACACCGCGTGCAAACCGAGCAAGGAGCGCCCCGAATTTTTCTGCATTCGGGAGCTGAAGCTGTGCCTTCAGTCGGAGGACCTACTTCGCACTGGCGGACCCGTGACGCACGACGGCGCCCGCGAGCAATTCGCTGCCAACTGGACGCGCCACTTTGCCGAACTGACAGACGCTCACCCCAGACTGCTCAAGCTGAAACTCCTCTACGACATGGTGGCCGCGGCCGATGTGGTGAAGCAGATCGACCAGAACGTCCGGCGCCAGCAGTACCTGCGGACCGGTCTGGCTAACTACCGCCCACAGGCGAGCCCCACACCGCGTACGTACCCGCTGGAGGAAACCCTGGGCGTGCTGCAGCGGTCTGACGGCCGGCAGCACCTGATCCATATCAGCGGCGGCATCCAGTTCCTGCCGGATCTGGAAGATACTATTGAGAATCTCAACTACGGGATTTTGCCCGCGCTGCGTACCATCGTACTGCGCTCGCGCCCGGACCCAAACTGTTTGGCATGGCGTGTACCGCTGGAAGGCTGGCATATGCCGAACGCCGACCGGCTCAGTTTGCCCAGGGCCGCTGACCGGAAATGGTTCGCGCAGGCGGCCGCACGCGGGGAGCTGCCGCCCGGCTGCTCGCTAGCCGCGCAGTCGGTCGTGTTGGAGCGGGACGGCGCCGCGGCTGGCGGTGCCGGACGACGGTTCTTCGG
This sequence comes from Planctomycetota bacterium, assembly GCA_015661985.1. Lineage (GTDB taxonomy): Bacteria > Planctomycetota > Planctomycetia > Pirellulales > Thermoguttaceae > SZUA-1497. Next base: position 1,346 of record DQVB01000576.1, read on the forward strand.
ATTCGAACCTGCTGCGGCAGTGCGGCCATTGGGGGGCGTGTCCATGGAAATGCGCGTCACCGACGGTTCCTTCCTGCCCGCCCGAGATCAATCGTTGCGTAAGCTGCGCGACCAGATCCTGCGCTCCCGACCCGGTCGCGACGCACTCACTTGGCCGATCGGCCGAGGCCCCAAAGGGGATTCTGCTCCCTGACGTGAAAGGAAAGTGCCATGAGCGCACAAACCGTCAATCGCCGGGAGTTCGTTCGCGGACTGCTGGCTGCTGCCTCGGCGGGGCCGCTGGTTGAACGGACAGCCCAGGCTGGCCCTGGCCCCTTTGCGGAGCTGCCCCCGGGCACCGAACGCGTCGCCCTGTCGCTGCGCATGCTGGCGCGCCAAGCCGCGGCAGCCGACCGGCCGGACAGGTTTCTCTCGAAGCAGGTAGAAACGCTGGGCGGAATCAGTTACCTGGAAGGCTACACCCTGGATGAGAGGGGCCCTGGCGACGTGGTGCTCTTCGGCCACCGCTCGCTTGCTCGCCCCGCGCTACACCTGGACGACCTCGTGGCCAACGTGCGCAGCATCGCCGAACATCGTGGCTACCCCAGATGTTCGCTGGACCCGCGCCCGGCTGGCATTCGCGCAATCCAAGCGGCGCTGGCCGGTGAGCCAACGGCGCTGGCCGCCGCACAGATTCCCGCGCTGGTCGACCGATTGGCCAAGGCGCTGGGGCCGCAACAGGTGGTTGTCGAAGGCGTCCCCCGCAACTCGCGCCATGCCCACGTCATGGTCGATGCCGATTACCACATGAAAAAAGTCTCGCAAGGCCATGTCAAATTGCCGGACGTCGATTCGTATCTGCAGATCGCGTGCGGAGGACACGGCGCCGCGGTTTCTGCCGGTCTTACCATGTCCCGATTCTGGTTCCGTCTGGCGCCCGGGGCCCCGCAATTAGAGCAGGATGAGGGCATCGTCGCTTTAACGAACGCGGCAGTGCGTGTGTTGACCGAGAAACAACAGGCCGACGCTGCCGGTCAGCTGCACGATGTCGGCCAAGACGATCCCGCCGCCGTGGCTTTTGCCCAGCAGATGTCCGGCCGGTTTTCCAGCTTGACCAGCCGAGTGCCGGCGTACGCCGAGCTGGAAAACCTCTTCCGGCTGCGAGCCCTGCTGCTTGGCATGGCGCAGCGCGGTGTGCTGCAAGCGGCCGGAATGTCGTTGGACCGGTTTCTGCCGTCCTACGCCTATCGCGCCGAGCGGCCGATGCCCGCCGCACTGCCCGGGCTGGCGAATCACGCCATTTCCGGCTCACGCGTCGCGGTCGTCTGCGGCGGGGTCAGTATGCAGATGCAGGTGACACGAGCGAGCTTCCACCCCGCCGCCGGCGACTGGCTCTTTGACCTGCGGCGCAGGATAATATTCACCCGTCCGTCAGCCGATGCGCTCGCTTGGGTAGTGGACCGCCGCAAATAGACCCCAACGTTGCAAACCCGGATTGTAGGACCGACATTCCTGTCCGTCGGAGAGGGCCCCGACGCGAAACAGAGGTTCAGCGCCAGACCTCACAAGATGTGAGCTTTGCCGGACGCCGCCCCATCGGCGATTCCCTGGGCAAAAGACGGGCAACAGTGCCCATCCTACGCTGCGTTTTTGCAACGCTGGGGTACACTCAAGGTTACCCGCTCGGATGGGGAGCCTCAAAGACGGGACGCCCGATATGATTCCCGACGACTGAACGCAGCCATGGTACGGAGGAATCTCCCCCGAACAACGTTCCATGCCACCCCTGTCGTCCATCACCCCCTCGGGGATCCCGCAGCCACTTTTGGAGTGCGGCGAGCCGTCGCTGCCTCTTTCTGCCCGGCCCTTGATTGCGGTCAGCGGCAAACCAGAACACCTCGGCCTTGACATCCGGCCAAAGGCCAAAACCCTCGGCTTCCGCCAGATGGCACAAAAGGGCCGGTAAATCGCCACGAATAGCGCTGCGGCCCGTCTCCCGACCGTGCCACGACCGACCGCCGAAGGTCTCCTTCTTCGTTCTGACAACAGCTCTATAAGCGGCGCGGAGTCAGCGCCCTGCAAATTCAGAACTTGATTATCCCGCGGGCGCGGAGCTCCAGGGCGATCCGGCACATCTCGAGCATCTCCGGCGTCCACCGCACGCCGATGTCGCCGCCGTCGGAAGCCTTGCCGATGCAGGGGCTACTTGGCATGAGGCGATAGTCGAGGTTCGCGGGATCACGAAACATAGGTGGCGCATTGAAGCATCCTTTCCCAGGTGTCGCCTTACTGGCCCAAAAAGGTATCTGGCCAAACACGTCGCAGTACTCAATACGGTCTTTTGGCTCCCCGCGGCTGATCAGGCGAACAATCGAATCGACAATCACATTCGGTGAGCCCCACAGTTCGCAAGGGACAGGTAGGGTACAGAACCGTACTTCCGAGGCCCCGTACAGGTTGACACCCGATCCAAGATTGTCGAACGTGTGGTATCCCAGCAGCAGGGATTGCCTGAACACGGCTCCCCCTTCAGCAACCACTGGTGCTATGACAAGGCATTCAGTGACGTTGCACGCCGCGCCGCCGCGTATCAAGAACGCTCTCCGGGATCCCTGCATGCATACGATTGCGCGATGGAGCCGGAGCGCGCCCTGGTACACGGAAAGGCATTCAAGTTGTTTTCCCTTGGCAGGTGTGCGCGCCAGTATGATTCGTTCCAGAGCCGTGCCGTCGGCCTCAACGACGCATAGGGTAATCGCAAGTTGGGCGGGCTCATCCGGAGGAATAACAGTCGGCCAGCAGCCACGTCGCCCGCGGATGGTCAGGCCAGGTCTTGCTTCCGGAATCACCAGCTTTTCGTTGTACGGCCCGTTGTCCTGGATTTCGATCAGGCTCCCCGACGGGGCGGCGTCGATGGCGGCTTGGATGGAGGTGAAGTCGCCTCGGCCGTCAAGACGCACCGTGAACATCTTGCCCAGCCCGCCGACCGCCTCTTGCAGCTCACTGAGGCTCGGTTCCCGTGACTGGTCGGTGGCCGGCTTGGTGTCGGCGTACTCGGCGGCCAACCTCTCTACCAGCGGCTTGGCGTCGAAGAGCTGTTGTTTCCCGAAAAGCCGGGCCGCCTCCGCGTAGAGCAATTCCGCCTCGGACTCACGCAAAAAGCCCTCGATGCTTTGGCGCACCGC
>DQVB01000430.1 GCA_015661985.1 Planctomycetota bacterium
CGGCCGTCGACGGGGACCTCCCCGGCCGGTGCGGAGCCGGGGGCTTCGGGTCCGCCTCCGTCGGAACCGGCAGTCCCTTCGGGCCAAGCCGCTGCGGGCCACCAGGCGCTCCGTCCGTTGGCCAATCACCGAGGCCGCAACTGGGGCCTGCCCCGCACGGTTCACGGTTCGGTGCCCTTGAGCCGGCCGATCCGCCTGGACTGCTACGCCGACCGGCTGGAGATCGCCCCCGAGCCCGGTGTGGCGCCCGGGCGCGTGATCCCCCTCGGGGCCGACACGGAAGGGGCCATCGAAGAACTGATCTCGGCCATTTGGCAGCGCATCGATTCCTGGGGCGTGGCCGGCCGAGGGATGTATTGGCGTCCCGTGCTCAACGTGCGCGTAGCCCCGGGCGGGCAGCGCCGTTTCGCCGAATTGGAAATCCTGCTGGACCAAAGCGGTGTGGAAGTGGCGCGGAAAGACGAGCCAATCGCGCCGCGCTCGGGGCTGCGGCCGGAGCGCGAGTCCCAGCCAACGCGGAACCCCTGATCCACTGACCGAAGCCCATGTCCGTCGCCACCACCCAGCCCAACACCGCCGGACACGATTCCTTCTTGGACATCGTGTCCAACATCGTGGGCATCCTGGTCATCCTGGTGCTGGTGGCAGGTCTGCGGGTCAAGAACGCCCCGGTTCGAACGAACCAGGACACGGCGATGCGCGCACAGCTGGAGAAGGCGGAAAGCCGCGTGGCGGCCCTCCACCAAGACGTGCTGCGGCTGGAGAACCAGCTGGAAGCCCTTCGCCACCAAACGGACCTGCGCCGGGCCGAGCGCGATCGCCTGGCTACCTTGGTCAAAGCGCTCGAACACGAGCTGAAAACCGCCCGGCAAAAGCTGGATCACCGCGAAACGAAGCGGCTGGATCTTCACGCCCAACTGACCGAAGCCCGACGGAAGCTGCGTACCCTCCAGGACGAGCTCCAGCAGTCACACCAGGCGCAGCCCGTCCCGACCCTGATCGAAAACTACCCCACGCCGCTGAGCAAGACGGTTTACGGCGACGAGATCCATTTTCGGCTTCGCCACGGCCGCATTGCCTTCATTCCGCTTGAGATACTCATCCAGCAGCTCAAGGAAGAAGCGCAACTGAAGGCCCGCCAACTGCTGGACCGGCCCGAGTTGACCGATACGGTAGGGCCCCAGGGCGGCTTCCGCTTGCGGTACGTGCTTCGGCGAGTCGACACGTCGGTGGACGAACAACTGACTACCGGGCAAATCCGGATCCGTCTCCAGCAGTGGACGCTCATCCCCGCATCGAGCGACCTGGGCGAGCCGGTCGACGCGGCCCTTGGGCCCGCTTCGCGATTCCGCCGCGTGCTGTCCGGCTACCGCCCGGAAACCACCACAGTGACCATTTGGGTCTATCCGGACAGTTTCTCCCACTTCCGCCGACTCAAGAAAGAGCTTTTCCACATGGGGTTTGCCACCGCCGGCCGGCCGCTGCCCGAGGGCGTGCCTATCAGCGGCTCGCCCTATGGCACACGCTCAGCGGCCCAGTAGTCCATTCGGCCTGGGGGATGCTCCGCGCCGCGAACCCCGCCCCCTCCTTCCCTGCGGGGGGCGGCTGTGTCGGCCAGTCGCTATGCGGCGGGGCGATCTTCTCCTGCCCCGTCCCTGGGGCCGATCCCCCGCTCCAATTGCGTCGCCTCCGGGCGGATCAGCTCAAACCCCAGCAGCCGGCCCACTTCCCGCCACATGTCGATCACCCGAGCGCGACGGACCGCCTCTTTTTCACGGAGGCGATGGACCAACTCGGCGCGGGCCGTCGGCTCGATGAGCTGATCGAGGCGGGTTGCCAGTTCGTCACGGGAGCAGGCCACCGCCAGGCAGCACTCGGGGCAATCGAACTCTTCGAAAAGCATCGCGTATTTGTGGCTCCAGCCGGCACCGAGACAGGGAACAGCCTGCGACAAGGCGCTGACTAGCCCGTGGTACCGCGAGCCGATCATCAGATACGCCCGGCCAATGACGCCTTTCAAGTGTACGGGATCGGCCAGCGTGATCACCGGGAGGTCTTCGCCAGCAGCTGTCCGCAGGGGCTCGACCAACTGTTCATCGCCCCTCTGATGGATGAGCACCACCGGCCGGAGCCCACGACGGGAGATTTGCTCAGCGCACATACTCAGGAAATCGATGTAGCGATCGGCCGTGAGACCGGAGGAGCCGATCATGCGGCAGTTGGGCACGATCAATGCTGTGTCAAGCGACAGGGACACCCCGTCCGGGACAGCGCCGGCCACGAGGTTCGTGAAATCGGGCGCCAAGGCGACATGGGGATAGGGTCCTCCCAGATCCTGCACGTGCTGGTATGACTCGCGGTCGCGAGCGAAAACCATGTCGGCATGATCCAGCACACAGCGGAAAGCATCGCGAATCCGTGGGGAGGAAAAAGGACCGAAGGCTTGGGGGAGGAGAACTGTTTTGGCCCCGTGACGTCTCCACGCAACCGATTTCCTGGCCAACCATTCGGTGGGCCCACTGCCCCAATGGTCGCCGTACTGGAACCCTGACGCGTCCAGCACCGCGCCGACGTCGGTACTCTTCGCCAGGCCCAACGCCTGATACCAACTGCTCGGTAACCGGCCCAAAGCCCATGGGGCGAGACTCAGCGGCCTGCGCCCGAGCCATCCGGGCGGTTCGATCACGGCCAACAGTCCGTACGAACCCACCCTGGGCCGGCTGCCCAAGCGGCGCTCCACGGCTAATCGGCATGCGGGGCCGGAACGATGAAATCGCTCCTTGATCGCCACCAGCATCAGCTCCGCGCCTTTGTTTCGTGTGCCGACGTTTCGGATCTGGACAATCACGGTCCGAGCTTCCTCAAACAACATGCCTCCGCAGGTCCTGTCCTCGCCATGTGGTCGGCCCGGGCTCCTATTCGAAGTTGTAACGCCTGAGTTGTTCCAGCGGCTTTTTCTCCGAGCAGGCCACCAGGCCGTCCGGATCGGGATAGCCGACAGCGATACACATGATGATCCGTTCGTCCGGCTCCAGCCCCAGCAAGCGGGCCATGAGCGCTTCCTTCTTGCGGATGTCCGGCCAGTTGATGCAGCAGGTGCTCAGCCCCTGGGCCTCGGCTGCATACAGGAACCCCATGGCCGCCAAGGCCCCGTCGACGTAGATCAAATGACGGTCCCGGGGACTGAAAAAATGCCGCTGCTGGCCGACTACCAGCACCAACACAGGAATGTTCTCCCAGAAGCCCGCCGCGCCCATGGGAACTTGCGCCACGCGGGCCAGCAGCCCCGGGTCGTCGATCACCCGCAACACGAAGGGCTGTCGGTTGCAGGCGCTGGGTGATTGGGCGGCAACCAGAATGGCCCGGTCGATCACCTCGCGCGGCACGGGCCGACGCAGAAACCAGCGGACAGAGCGGCGGCGGCGGGCCAGGGCCAGCAGGTCCTCGTAACGGACCGGCGGCGGCTGGGAAAGGTCTCGCCGGTACGGTACCCGCTGGTGCCCGTCCGCTGGCTCCGGCCAGGGCGTGCTGTGGAACAGCAAATGGGCGGACCGGATGGCCGGATGGTCGCCGGCCTGGTGGAAATAGGCCTTCAGTACGTCATGGGCCCAGCGCAACTCCGGCGATGCGGCGGCCTGTGCTTCGCAAACGCTGGCCACCGCCCGGGCGTAACAGGCGACCGTCTCATGGATGTAGCCGACAGCGAACGCCGGCCGCCGGTGCCGCATCAAAAGGCCCTTTTCCAGCCGGTGGATGCTCCGCCGCAAAACGGCCGAAGAGCCGCCCGGCCAGTCCTGTTGCTCGCCGTACTTCAGCAGCCCCTGCACCACCGCGTGATGCTCGCGCCGGAAGGCGGCCGAAAAAAGGCAAAAATAGAGTGAACTGGCCAAGGGCGAAAGGCCCGCCAAACGAAGCGGAAGGCGAGCCGCTTTCCGCCGGAACCAGCGCCACACCCGCGACGCCGTGTAGCGCAGTCCCACACCACGCGGCCTCGCCTGGGCCTTCGCCGATCGCCTCAAACCCGCAATCATCCTCGCCCCCTCAGACGAGATCCATCTCCACCGGCCCGCTTCCTCCCTTTCAACCTGCGAACCTTAGCCCCGTGCGAACCTTAGCCCCGACGGCCCGTGCCGGTCAAGGTCAACTGGATGGAGGTGAGGCGGATCCCCTGCTTCGTAAGTCCTTGCTGTCGTCGAGGTTCAGGGTACGGCCAGAAAGCGTTACCCGCTGAGGGCTCGGTCTTTTCCGTGATTTTGCGGCGGGGAAGTGATCCTCCCGCGTTTTCCGGCTGTCCACGGTGCGGGGATCGACTGGGTTGCATCATGCCGCCTGATCCGATAGCGCCACTTTTCAGGCTCATAGCATGCGTAAGTCCATACGAGCCCATCGGTTGACGGCGAGCCGAAGGCGGCCCTGTTTCACAACGCGACGTCGCCTGCGGCCCGCCCTCAAACGACCTGTTGGCAACGACTTGAACACACCAAATCACCGTGCACGATTCTGCGACACGACCAGGGACAAGTCCGAATGTCTAAATCCGAATGTCGAAACAAATCCGAATGTCCGAAACCCTAGTGACAAGAACACTGGCCGCTATCCGGCGGCTGCGGCACAGCATCTAGCGGTGCACTGGTACGTTCGGGAACATTTGGAGTTCGGATTTTCCGGGGCGCGTCTGTCGGACAATTGCGCGCGGTCCATTTGGCGTCCCGCGAAAAGCGGCCCTGTCCAACTCGTCTGCCGCACCCGATCCCGCGGAGGTATCTGCCTCCCTTCAAAGGCTTTCGTAACCGTTGGTTCCAGCACAGCCGTTGGGGAAAGCGAGCCACGGGATCCTGCAGCCGTCGACCCGGGAGCGCTCAATCCTCCAGCTGCCCCAGCTTGCGCGCCACAAGCCCACTGACATCCCAGATTCTCACGATCCCATCCGCACCGCCGGCCGCAAGGAACTTACCATCGGGGGAGAATGCAATCGAGTCGGCACTATACTTGTGTCCTCTCAACAGGGCTCGCAGCTCGCCCGTACGTACGTCCCACAGCCGGATGGTTTCGGCCCGACTGCCGGAGGCGAGCGTTACGCCGTCGGGCGCGAAGGCCAGAGAATGCACGGCGTACGCAGCCTCGCGAATCTCACGGTACTTTGCATGTCGCCTCACCTGCCACACGATTATCTCCGTGGCTCGATCGCCGGTGTCCCCAGCTGATGCGACGAACTCCCCTTCCCGGGAAATGGTCACCGCAGACACCGTCTGTCTGTGACCTTCGAGGCTCGCCAACTCTTTCAGTGTCTCTCCGTCCAATAGTTTCACACAAGTGAAGCCCCGGTTTCCTGCAGCCACAATAGGCCCATCGGACGAAACTGCTACCGACAAGGGGCCACCACGCCAATTGAATTCAGCCACTTCGCGCCCGGCGTTGACGTCCCACAGCTTTACTTCCGAATTGCGTAACCCATATATGGCGGTAGCTGCGGAAAAGAGAAAACGACCGTCAACGTCAAACCAGAGACCAATGACTGCGTCTTTGTGCCCTCTGAGCCTGGTCGTCTGGCGTTCGCCGGAAAGATCCCACAATCGGATGCTTCCCTCTGTCCCGCCAGAAACAAGGGTGTTTCCCTGTGGCGCAAAGCACAGCGCCGATATCCTGCCCGTGCGTGCAACCAGCTTTCGCACTTGGCGCACTGCCGCGAGGTCCCAGACAGTAATCGTGTGCCCCTCAGCCGCCGCCAGACTTCGGCCATCCGGAGAAAAGGCAACCGCAGACACTGGCGATTGGCGACCCCTGAGCTCCGCAGCAGGCCACAGTATCGGGGGTGACGGGCCAACGGAGAAGCGCTCTGCTGCAACCACGCTCAACAGGATGATGAGTACCACCGCCCACTTGTTTCTGAAAAACCGTCGTGCAGCACCGGTTTTCGTCGGCGTTGCATATTTGGCGCCTTCGCTGGCCGATGAACCGAGTCGCGCAGTTAACGGCCCGAGTACCAATCCTATTACGGCACCACCAACGGCCCCCCAAAGGAGGGCAAAGAGGAGGATCAGCTCTTGCAACGGAAGGTAGATCGACGGGTGCACAAAGCCTCTGTAGCCCCGTCTCTCCGAGACGGCGCACGCGCGCTTGCAACGGAAGGCAGATCGACGGGTGTACAAAGCCTCTGCAGCCCCGTCTCTCCGAGACGGCGCATGCGCGCTTGCAACAGAAGGTAGATCGACGGGTGCACAAAGCCTCTGTAGCCCTGTCTCTCCGAGACGGCGCATGCGCGCTTGCAAC
>DQVB01000686.1 GCA_015661985.1 Planctomycetota bacterium
GATCAGGTTGTAGGCCAAAAGCGTCGTCCAGAATTCCTTGCGCACCATGGCCGGCGTCTTCGAGCGCAGGTGGTCCAAGTTCAACGTCTGTTTGACGTGCAAGATATCCAGCTCCACAACTGCCTGGACCGGATGCGTTTTTTGGAAAAATCGACGCCTCCCGTCAAGGGACGGTACGCGCGCACCGCGCTCAACAGTGCCATTCGGGCCTGGAACCGATCACATTTGGTTCGCCGTAGCGGACGTAACGTTGCGAGACTACGATTCCGCGGTGTTCATCCAGCTGGGACCGTTTTCGGGCTACCCGCCTTCCGGTTCTTTCGGACATGTTCCGGAACGTGCCTCCCTCCTTTGCTGGTCGCTTTTAGCTGCTTCTGCCGGATGCGTGTTGCGCCGTTGCCGGCGCAGGTGTCCGGAAGGCTAGAGTGCCAACCAATACCAGGACGTTTTTTGGGGCCTCAGGAAGAGAGGTTGGCTACAAGGTACTACCGGTGGGCGCTGACCAGACGCTCGCCGTTTCGGTCAAGCAGGTGGTGGGGTCTGTACCCGGTTGCCGTGTACTTTCTTGCAGCCCATGCGCGGCTGCCGCCCAGTGATTACGGTTCCAGCCGGACGGCGTCCCCGCGGCGCACGGCCCCGCCTTGGATCACCGAAGCGTACACGCCCACGTTGGCTTGGTTCTGTAGGGCGGCCGTGCGGAGGATCTCCGTGTCGGCAGGCAGGTCGCTTTGGGCCAGCGTGGTCATCACACAGCGCGGACACGGTTTGACCACTCGCAGGCGCACCTCCGGCCCGACAGCCAGCGTGCGGCCCACCCAGGCGTTTTCCACAAACCCAGTGGCCTCCGCTTCGGGGCGTACCACGATGTTCGGCCGAAAGCGGCGGACTTCGAACCGCCCGTTCGGGTAGGCTGCGCGGAGCTCGTCCAGCGTGGCGGTGGTCAACAGGTGCACCGCCGCGCCGTCGAAGAACGAGCCGGCCGGCATGGCCTCGTCGGTGAGCTCATCGCGGTGATCCAACTGTTCGATATCGGGCCAGTATTCTTCCAAGGTGGGGTTCTCCGGTACAGCGGATTGGAAGGCCACCTGGCGACCGAGGGCCTGCGACAGGGCCGCCTCCAGCCCCTCGGCGTCGCTGGTCAGTACCGTGCCATCGGGCAGGGTGATTTGGACCGCCGGCAGCGGCGCCTCCGGCCGGGGCGGCTGGGCGAAGCGGGCCCGAAAATCGAACAATCCCGGCCACTTCTTCGGGTTCTTGGCGCTGACCACCTTGCCCGTCTGGCGGTCCACCAGCGCGTAGGCCCGATCCCCTAGAAGGCCTCGTTCCGTAACCGTCGCGGCGTTGATTTCTTCCCCCATCATCGATTTGACCGGGTAGCGCCACAGGGCGACGACGGATCCAACTGCCGTTTGAACATCGGACATGACACGAAGCTCCATCGATCCGAGAAGGAAAGCCGGCGCGCTGCCAGCAGACACCATCCGTCACTCCCCGTAGCGTAGCGGCCGGATGTCGGGCTGTCCACCCGGCGACAGCAGCCGTCCACCGCAGCCGGGCCCACCGCTGGAGGCAGCATCGGCTGAGACTCGGCCCCGGGGGCCCCGTTCCCTGGCTGCCCCAGTGTGCTGGCGGCGGCAGCCCGGAGAAGCTACGATGGGGTCTGCTCGAACGTGGGCAGCGGCTGTTTTGCCCGGTTTTTTTGCTTTGAGGCCTTTGGTACGACACGATGCGAATCGACACCCCCCGCTATTTGGTCGCCTTTCACCCGAAGCGCGTGCCGCACGTGTTTACCGACGTGCTGATCATAGGAGGCGGTTTGGCGGGCATACGGGCCGCCTTGGAGGTGGGCCCCGGGCTTTCCGCCCTGGTGATCACCAAAGACGGGCGGTGGCAGTCCAACAGCGCTTACGCCCAAGGCGGGATTGCCGGTGTGCTTGCTCCGGACGATCGCTTCGAGGACCATGTGGCCGACACGCTGGAGGCGGGCGGGTCCCTGTGCGACCGCCACGTGGTGGAGCATGTCGTTCGCGAGGGGCCGAAACGTATCCAGGAGCTGATCGCGTGGGGGACCAACTTCGACCGCGACAACGACCATTTGGCCCTGTCACGGGAGGGCGGTCACCGCCGCGAACGGATCGCCCATGCCATGGGCGATGCCACGGGCAAGGAGATCATGCGGGCGGTCATCAACCGGGTGAACAGCGCAGCGAACGTGGACATTTGGGAGAACACCTTCACGCTGGATCTGCTCACCGCCGGGGGCGTCTGCCGTGGGGCTCTGGTGTGGAACCCTCAGCACGGCAAGACGTTGGTCTGGGCCAAACAGGCAATCCTCTGCACCGGCGGCGCCGGACAGCTGTATCGCGAAACGACCAACCCGGACGTGGCCACTGGCGACGGGATCGCCATGGCCTATCGGGCGGGCGCAAAACTGCGAGATCTGGAGTTCGTCCAGTTTCACCCGACGGTACTGTACATTGCCGGCAGTAGCCGCCATCTGATCACCGAAGCCATGCGGGGCGAAGGTGCCTACCTGGTGGACCGCCGCGGCCATCGCTTCATGCCGGACTATGACCCGCGGGCAGAGCTGGCGCCGCGGGACGTGGTCAGTTCGGCCATCGTCACTCAGATGGAGAAGACGCGTCATCCGAACGTCTACCTGACGCTCCAACACCTGGATCCCGCGTGGGTCCGCCAGCGGTTTCCGGGGATCGCAGAGATCTGCCGCCAGTTCGACTTGGACATTACACGCGACCGCATTCCCGTGCGCCCCGGCGCTCACTACATGATGGGCGGCGTCAAGGTGGACGTGGAGGGGCGCACGACGCTGCCCGGGTTGTGGGCGGCCGGCGAAGTCACTTCCAGCGGCCTTCACGGAGCCAACCGACTGGCCTCCAACAGCCTCTTGGAGGCGTTGGTTTTCGGGGCCTCCGCCGGGGCTGGGGCGTCCAAGGCGGCAGCGGAGATCCACGACGACTTTCATGCCCTGCCGCTGGAGAACCCGCATGTCACGCCGATCCGCGAGCCGCTGGATGTGGCCGACATCCGCAATTCGCTCAAGAGCCTCATGTGGCGAGCCCTGGGCGTGCGCCGCGACGCCGAAGGCCTCCGGGAAGCGGCAGAGAACATCAAACACTGGTCGCGATATGTACTGGCCCTGCAGTTCTCCGACCCCGCAGGCTGGGAGCTGCAAAACATGTTGGTGGCAGCTCGGCTGATGATCGAAGCGGCCCTCCAGCGCGAGGAAACCCGCGGCTGTCACGTACGCACCGACTTCCCCGAGCGGGACGACACCCGCTGGAACCGACATATTTGTCTCTGCCGGCCGGTAGATGAATAAGCGGCAGTGCCACCTTGTCGCTCTTTTCGTCGAGAGCGTCTTTCTTGGTGACACCATTCTCAGCGAACGGCCCTGTCCAAGAGGACAGGTGGCGTCTGAGGCCGTCACGGGGCTTTGCGGCGCAGCAGGATCGACCACGCCAACGCGCCTTGCCCCCCTTCCTCCCGTGTGTCGAAGTGCGTCTGTCTGAGCCAAACGAAATGGAAGCTTTCGCCGAAATCAGTCCGTATCTCCTCTTCCTTGACGCGCGGGGGGCCGTAGTGGCGATCTTCGTTGGCGTTGCCGGCCAGGATCAGAACGTGGGTGCCGGGATGGGAGAGTTTGCCCAGCGCGGCGACGTACTCCGCTGCGCTGCGGCGCCGCACGCCGTGGTAGCAGCCGCGGTCAAAGATGAAATCGAAGGGTTCCCCATCCGGCGGGGCCAACACGTCGGCCAGTAGCCAGCGGACCTTGACCCCCGCCTCGCGCGCCTTGCGTTGACAGAGCCTCAGGGCGCTGGGCGCGATATCGATCCCGGTGACCTCGAAGCCTTGGCGGGCCAGGTAGATGGCATTGGTCCCCGTGCCACAACCGAGCACCCCGGCGCGGCAAGGCTTGATCTTGCCGGACTGAACCACATCCTTCAGGTTACTGGACGGCCGCCCCGTGTCCCACGGAGGCGGGGACTCGCGGCGGTAGGCCGCGTCCCAGCGCTCCAGCAGGCGTGTCCCTTCCGGTCCGGTGGGCAAGACCCCCGACGGGAAAACCCGCCGTGGCAAAACCGAGCGCCCATCGACGGACTCCACGGCGATCGTCCCCGCGCGGCGGTCGGCCGGAGGCAGGATCAAACGGAAAACCCGCTCCGGTGTGCTGGCCGTCAACCGCACCACGCCCCGCTTCACGTTCACTTCGGCCTCGGTCTCCGGCGATGCCTCATCGCCGGAAGCGGTGGACAACAAATAGACGGCGCGCACGACCCGCTCCCGATCCTCGCCCAAGGTGTATTCCAATTCCTCCGCTTCCAACCTGCCGGACGGCTGGGTCGGTTCCGGAGCGCAATCCTCGGGCACGAGGAGCCGCACGTCGACACGACGCCCGCCCCAGGGAACCGTGATGTGGCCGGCTTCCATTCGCAGCCGCCCCTGGCCGCGGATTCTGACACTCACGGTCCCCTCCGACCACCGAACGACGTCGTCCACGACGTACAGCGAAGGCACCAGGTGGATGAAGCGGCGAACCAGCGTCGTCCGGCCGTGGCCCGCCGTGCCGGCTCGGTTTAAACGCTCGCCCCGGACCACCACATAGCGGAAAAACCGATGATGTTCCAGGGCCATCGTGCCTCGAGCGTCGAACTGCCAGCCGTCCGGCCGGACAATCGAGAAAAGCTCGGGCAGCGGCTCGGATGCCCCAGCCTGGTCCACTGCCCATGGCCACCGCATGGCCGCAGCGATCAGCGCCATAGCCAACAAGGGAGCGACTCGACCCGACAATCCGAACAGCACCGAAGGGCCCGCACAGGCGCTACGCGCGCCGACAGAAGAATGCTCGGGGACCATGACGATTTCCTTACGTGCTCAAGGAGCCTGCTATGAAAGACGGTGTCGTTTCAGCCTACCGGGCGCCACAGCCGCTGACAAGCCGCCCCGCCCCGGGGCAGCCGTTTCCCTCATCTGGATCCCGTCCGGGTTGCCCGGCCCCGCCGCAGCTCCGCGATCACGGTTGTGAAATCATCGGCGGGCCCGGCCTGTTGGCCGCCGTGGAATCGGAGATGGTCCGGCCCATGGCGGCCGAGTACTTGGCTCGTCTGGAGGAGATCTTCGACCAGATCCTGGCCCGCGGCACCAACCCCAACGGCTTGATGTACAACGCGCCGGGCAATCCCAAGAGCGGGCTGAGCGATGGTTGGGGCTATAACTACGTCGGCTGCCTGTGCTACGACATGGCCACAGGTCGCCAGCGCTACGGCGCGCCGCAGAGGAGGAGCTTGGCCAATCTCCTCAAGCCTGCCTGTCGGGACTATCCCTGGGAAGGACGGAGCGTTGACGGGCTCGCCGATTCGATCGAAGGGGCCATCTATCTGTTGAATCGGGTGCCGGTGCCCGAGGCTCGCCGATGGGTGGATCAAAAGATGGCTAAACCCGTGGTTCGTTCGGACGAGCCGCTGAAGGCGGCCACCCTCCGGGGTACCATGAAGCCGGGGTCCAACGGGGTGCGTACGGTGATCATGAACGCCCTGATGTTTTACCCAAGGCGTGGTGGCCCGCCCCTGGCGCCGTGACCTGGGCCTCGCGGCCACCCCCACACGCAAAGGGAGGTCGGCCATCATGATGACCGCTACCGAACCTTGGCGCGACCGGTTGGAGTTCGACATCCCGCCACACCGCCACTTCATCGGATTCCATCGCGATTGGCCTCGCATGAATACGCTGCCGGAACGGTTCACCGTCCAATTTGGATCGTTCGTGCCGGCTCATCAAGGGCAGAGGAGCGCCCGAGGTGCACACGGGCAAGCAGCTCCACGATGGCTTGGCCGTGGAGGTGGAACCGCCAGAGCGGTTGGAGATGGTAATCACGCTGCTCTGGAAGATCCCCGGCCGCTTGGGGAAGGCCTGTCGGCAGGAAGCGTTCGATCCAGGTTTGGGTTAATGACTGATGGCC
>DQVB01000040.1 GCA_015661985.1 Planctomycetota bacterium
TTCGGCACGTTTCATACGCACTTGCTGCTGCCGCCGGCCAGTCCTCGAGGGACATACCGCATTGTGGTCCAGAATAAGGCCGGCAAGAGCTTTTCGGGCACGTTCCGAGTGCTGGAGTACAAGCTGGAACCGATCCGGCTGGTGGTGGACACGCCGCGACGAGTCTACTACCGCGGTGAGACGATCGAAGGGACGATCCGTGCCGAGTTCTACTACGGTGCTCCGCTCGCCCGGCGACCGATCCGCTACCAGTTGGCCGACGACCGCGTCCATACGGCCACCACAGACGACGAAGGCGAAGTTCGTTTCAAGCTGCCCACGCGGGAATTCGCGGAAAGCCAGGTCCTTCCCTTCCGGGTGAGCTTGCCGGAACGCAATGTCGAGACCGAGGTGAATTTCCTGTTGGCCGTCGAAGGTTATTCTGTCCAGGTGAGCACGGTGCGGGAGGTGTTCATCGCCGGGGAGACTTTCGAGGTGACCGTCGAAACACACGACGCCGAAGGCAAACCCGCAAGCCGGAAGCTGGCCCTCGAGGTGCTGGAGAAGACCGAAGTGGAAGGCAAGGTGGGCGAGCGGCTGGTGGAAACCCACACTATCCAGACCGGCGAGAAAGACGGCCAGGGGCGCCTGACCATCAAGATCGAAAAGGGCGGCCGATACGCGCTCCGCGCTGAGGGCACGGACCGGTTCGGCAACCCGGTGAGCGGGGAGCGGCTGGTGCAGATCTCCGGCCAAGACGACCAGGTACGCCTGCGGATCCTGGCCGACCGGCACACGTTCCGGGTGGGCGAAAAGGCCGACGTACGCCTCCATTGGCGCGGAGGCCCAGCGCTGGGATTGGTCACCTACCAAGGGGCCCGCGTGCTGGATTACCAATTGATCCAGCTCCGCACCGGCGCCAACCGGCTGTCGATCCCCGTCACGCCCGCGCTTGCTCCGAACTTCGAATTGGCTGTAGCGGTGATGAGCGACCATGGCGGCGGCGACTCCGACGGCCTACCCAAACACCGATTCCATACCGCCTCCAGCCCGTTCACTGTCCGCCGGCCGCTCAAACTGAAGCTGGCCCTGCGCGGCGTGGAGGACCCTGAGCGAACCCCTCGCCCCGGCGACGAGGTGGAGGTGACCGTGACGGCCACTGACCCGCAAGGACGACCGGTGGAAGCGGAAGTCAGTTTGGCGCTGGTGGAGCGGTCGTTGTTGGACCGCTTCCAATGGCCGCTGCCTGCGATCGATGAGTTCTTCCGTGGCCAGCCGCGGCGGCCGGCGGTGCGCACCACATCGAGCATCACCTTCGCCTACCGCCCGGCGACCCGCCTAAGCGATCCGCTCCTGTTGGCCGAACGCGACCGGCGAAAGACCGCCGAGGCCGAAATGGAAGCCCTGGAGGCCGTCACCCGGTTCAGCCTTGGCCTGGCGGCTCCCATGTCGGGGGAAAAGGCGGATCGGGATCGGCCTGAGGCGAGCGGTTTGCGGAACCAGCGAGGCATGATGGGCGGCTACGCTGCGGGCGTTGGAGGGAGGGGCCCGTCGGAAGCGGCCGCCGAGGAAGAGGGCGAGGAACAGGGCGCCGTGCAGGAGCAGAAGCCCCGAAGACGGCTTGCCGGAGGCCGTGCGAGCCGGCGTGAAGTCGCCGGCGGAGGGGTGCACATGGGTTTCCCTCGGCCCGCGGCGCCCGGCGAACCAACCGACGGCAAACGGGCGTGGGGCACAACCGGCAAGGGCTATCCCGTGGCCGACCTCATCATGCCCCCTCGCAGCTCGCTCGAACTGTTCGGCCGACCTGTGGCCGCGATCCAGGCTGACGGCACATTCGGCCATCTGTCGGTCATCCGCGGCAAGGTGGACGCAGACCAGTTGCGTGAAGGGATCGAGCGGCTGCGCCGCGCCGGCACGGTACTCTTGCCCGAGCTGGGTCCCCAAGAGACCGGTTACTGGAATCCGGCCGTGGTCACTGGCAGGGACGGCAAGGCGACAGCCCGCTTCCGCCTGCCCGAACGCTCCACCGCCTGGAAGCTGGTGGCCAAGGGCATCACGCGCGACACCTTGGCCGGCGAGGCCGAAACGGAGCTGACCGTGGCCAAGCCGCTCTTTGGCCAACTCACCCTGCCGCCGGCCTTTACCGACGGCGACCAGGCGGATGTCAGGGTGACCGTGCACAACGACCTGATCGACAAAGGCACGATCCAGGTGACGTTGGCCACCGTCATCAGCGGGCGGCGCGTTGAAGAAACAAAACCGATCAAGGTGGATGGCAAGGGGATCTACGAGCTGTCGTTCACCCGACGCATCGAGCGTCCGAAGCCGGGCGAGTCACAGTCGGAGGGACGGGGAGGGGTGCGTCGCGTCCAGTTCGAGCTGCGCGTCTCAGCCCAGCGCCCGGACGGGACCGAAGAAATCGACCTGGTGCGGCGATCCGTCCCCTTGCAACCGTTCGGCATACGGGTGTTCCGGACGGCCGGCGGTTCGGCCACGTCGGACACGACCACCTGGGTCGAAGCTCCCGGCCGAATGCCGCTGCAAAACCCTTCACTCCAGATCCTGGTGGGACCGACGGTCGAGCGAAGTCTTTTGGACATCGTGCTGGGGCCAGCCCTGGCGTGCCCGCTCGATGTGGGGCGAATCGCCTCGAGTCTGGACTCGGCCACTGGTGACCTGATGGCCAGCCTGGCCTTGCAAAAACTGGTGTCCGCATCGCGCGAAGCGGGCGGGCCGCACGCCGGGGACCTGGATGGCCGCGTCCGCTCGGCCCTCGGGCTATTGGCCGCTGCGCAGAACGACGACGGCGGCTGGAGCTGGACCGGACGGGCCGGGCGCAGCAATCGTTATGCCACGGCGCGCGTTGTGTGGGCATTGAGTTTGGCCCGCGAGGCGGGCTACGCGGTGCCCGACAAGGCGTTTGACAAGGCGTTGTCCTACCTTCGCGGACAGGTGGCTGCGGTGCCACATGACGATTACTTGACCCAAGCCGTGCTGCTGCACGCCCTGGCCGCAGCCGGCCGTGGCGATTTCGCCTTGGCCAACCGGTTGTATCGGGTGCGCCAGTCGCTGGAGCCCGCGGCCCTGGCCTACCTGAGCCTCGCCTTCCTGGAAATGGAACGCCGCGCCACGGCCGAAGAACTGCTGCAGCTTTTGGCCACCCGCCCGCTCGATCCGCCCGCTGAATCCACCGCACGGCGCCTGAATCGCGTGCCGTGGGCCGGCGGTGGCCTGGAGCTCCGGGCACTTTATGCCTTGGCACTTCAGCAGGTCGTTCCCGAATCGCCAGAGGCGAAAGAGCTGGTCGATTGGCTGTTAGCCCACCGGACCGGGCACCGCTGGGTTCCCGACCGGGCGACCGGCCCGGCGGCTTTGGCCCTCTGCCTTTGGTTCCAACAAAGCCGCTTCGAAGGCGAACGTTACTCGCTGGCCGTGTTCGTCAACGACGTCCAAGTCCAGGTGCTCCAGATCGACCGGCGCAGCACAACCCGGACGATCCAGGTGCCGGACAAGCTGCTGGTCGAAGGGCGGCAGCGGATCAATTTCCAGATGACCGGGCGCGGGCGGTACACCTACCAGTGCATCCTGGAAGGATTCGTGCCGGCGGACGAATCGGCCGGCACCACCAAGGCGTGGGAGGTGAAGCGCACCTATGAGCCGGCGCCGCTGGAGGTGGAGGGCCGACCGGTGCCTCGCGGTTTCGGCCTGGTGCAAGGAAGCTACCGGACGTTCCGCAACCGGCTCACCCAGCTGCCCGTGGGCCGCCGCGGGGTGGTGGAAATCCAACTGCAGCGCCAGGGTATCGCAGTTGACACGCCCGAAAGCCAACTGGAGTACCTGGTAGTCACCGATCCGATCCCCGCCGGCGCGGCCGTCGTCGAGGGGTCGGTCAAAGGCGGTTTCGAGCGGTTCGAGATCGGCCCGGGTGCGATCACCTTCTACGTGGGCAGCCGCCGCTTCATCCAACCGATACGCTACGAACTACGGGGCTATCTGGCCGGCCAGTACCGCGCCGGCCCGACCCAGGTGCGCGACGCGTACCGGCCCGACATGCTGGCCGTCTGCCAGCCCCAGGAGTTGGCTGTACTGCCGGAAGGTGCCAAATCGGGTGATCCCTATCGACTGACGCCCCAGGAGCTGTACGATCTGGGCAAGCACGCCTTCGAACGGGACGACTTCCAAGCGGCCGCCAAACACCTGACCCAACTGGTCGAAAACTGGAACCTGAAACCGGATGTCTATCGCGACGTGGTAACGCGGCTGTTGGATGTGCATCTGAAGCTCGGCCCGCCCGCCAAAGTGGTCGAGTATTTCGAGATCATCAAAGAGAAGTGGCCCACGCAAGAGATACCGTTCGACAAGATCGTCCAGGTGGGCGCGGCGTACCACGAGATGGGCGAGTACGAACGCAGCTACCTGATCTTCCGGGCCACGATAGAAAACCGCTTCGGCCGCGAAAGCCGAGTGGCCGGTTTCTTGCAGGCCCAAGGCGAGTTCCTGCGGAGCGTCCAGGTGATGGAAGACCTGCTGGCCCAATACCCGCCGGAGCCGTACGTGGCCGCGGCCCACTATGCCCTGGCCCAGCGGGTATACGCCAAGGCGCCCGAAGCGTCGGCCGACCCGAGGCTGCGCGAGGCCGGCGTCACCCGAGTGCATCTGCTCCACCGCGCCTGGGCCATGCTGGAAAACTTCCTCACCGCCCACCCGGACGACCCCGCGGCTGATCAGGCATCCTTTGCCGCGGCCAACGCGCTGTTGGACCTGAAGGCCTACGCGCAGGCGGCCGAGGCGTGCAACCGCTACGCCGCCCGATACCCGAAAAGCCGCCTGCTGGACAGCTTCTGGTACATGATCGGCTACTGCCACTTCGCCAGGGGCCAACACCAACAGGCCCTCCAGATGTGTCGCCGCGTGGCTGAGGCGGAACATGTGGACCCGGCCACCGGGCGCCGGGCCGAAAGCCCCAACAAGTGGCAGGCCATCTACATCCTTGGCCAAATCCACCACAGCTTGGGCCAGGCCGCCCAGGCGATCCAGTATTACCGGCGAGTGCAGGACCGGTTTGCCGACGCCCGCGAAGCCATTCAGTATTTCTTGCGCAAACAGATCTCGCTGCCGGAAGTGACCACCGTAGCACCGGGCCGGCCAGTTGAGCTGGAACTTCGCTTCCGCAACATCGCCTCTTGCGAAGTCAAAGTCTACCGGATCGATCTGATGAAGTTCAGTCTGCTGCGCCGCCAGCTGGAAACGATCACAGAGATCAACCTGGCCGGCATCGACCCCTACCACGAAACGGCCCTCACGTTGGGCGACGGGCTGGACTACCGCGACCGAACACACCGCCTGGCCTTGCCGCTTGAAGACGAAGGAGCTTACCTGGTCGTCTGCCGCGGCGATAGCCTACATACCAGCGGGCTGGTGCTGGTCAGCCCGCTGGCCGTGGAGGTCCAGGAAGACGTCGCGTCGGGCCGCGTGCGCACGACGGTGCGCGACACGGCCAAGAACCGCTACGTGGGCGACGTGCACGTGAAGGTGATCGGCAGCCGCAACGAGCAGTTCGTATCCGGTTCAAGCGACCTGCGCGGCGTGTTCATCGCCGACGGGATCCGGGGCAGGGCCACGGTCATCGCTCTGAAGGAGCCGGCCCAGTACGCCTTCTACCGCGGCCAGGCTGAATTGCTGCCGACGGTGCCCCAGCCGGAAAAAGCCAAAGCCGCGGCCGCCAAGGCCCGGCCGGCCCCGGCGGCCGGCCGCACGCTGGAAGAACAACTCCTCCGCGGCCTGCGCACGACCAACTCCGCCCTCCAAGGCCGGCAAGTGGAGCAGTTGGAACAGCTTTACGAAAGCGCCGAAGAGGGCGTCCCGGCCGAAGAGGCCTTCTGAGGCGAGCCGATAGCGTGGTTCAGTCGCCGCAGGCGAGACAGGCGAGGCGCAGGCGCCGGGAAAACGCGTCTCAACCCCCCGATTTTTCAAGTCCCCAGCCGCCCATATGGTTACCCCCCTTTGGAAACGGTTTGCGAGCGGGTCCAGCGACACCGGACCGCCCGATCCCGGTCGGAGGTAGATTGCCGGGCGAACCCAAAAGGTAGCACCAGGAGTTAAATTGGTGCCTCCACACTGGGGGGTTGCCTTGTGCCTGTGGTGTTGCTATACATATCCATCAGTGACACTGGCGGAGTGTGTCCGCCTGGACTGGGTTGGTGGTGACTGCTTCATTGTTGGCGGGTCCCTGGCGCATTCGGCGCCGTCCAGTATTCCCCTGGAAACTGGAAACCTTAAAGGCTACGAGGGCTGGGTCTTGGAAGCTCCTCGTGATCTTCATAACCGTCTCCGTAATCCCTGGTGGGAGAGGGCAGTTATGAGCAGGGAAACCTGTCCACCTTGCTCGCCTTATGGGCTTGCTCCGGTTCGGGTTCGTGGACCGCCGGTTCTCTTGCTGTGCCCCCGCAGATTCCACGGAATCGTTCGCCGGTATTCTTTCGGCGATTTCTCCTTCTTTCTCAGGACTGGTTTCTTTTTTCCATTCTGATTTCGAGAAA
>DQVB01000280.1 GCA_015661985.1 Planctomycetota bacterium
GAATCGGGCTCCCAGGAAATCGATCAGCTTCCGCGCATCCCCCGTCGTGCCGTGGAAGGTGATCCGCTGGAGCCGCTGGTGCGAATCGAAGTAGTAGGTCAACGCGCCGGCCAGATCATCCGGTCGGGTGCCGGTCAGCAGCGACACGCGGTAGCCGTGCAGTTGGAGTTGGGCCAGTCCGGAGGAGACGCGCGGCCAAGTCTTCATGATCCAGTCCGGGCTGATGTCGAAGCGGAGCACCTCGCCCAAGTCCATGACCGGGATCCGGGGGTGAGCAGCGGTGGCCGGACCGACCTGGCGGGTCGAGTCGCCCGCCGGCCCGGCCGGCAGACTGTGGGGGAGGGCCGGATCCAGCGACGCCTGGGCTGGATCGGTCTGATGGGACCACCATTTGGCGCCTGAAAAGAGCGCCGCCGGGCCGGCCGCGGCCGCTACTGGGAGTAGGAGCAACACCGCCTTCTTCATCATCGCTACCGACCTCCTCGGGTGTGGGCCGCGGGGAAGGCCCCGGGAGCGCCGAGCTGCCCGGGGCTGCCGGACATGACCGGCCCGCGCCAAGCCGCTTCACGAGACCGGCCGGCGCCAAGGGGCCCTAAGAGACTGATCGTCAACTAGGCAAGCCGGGATCGCTTGCCGCGGCCCTTCTGGCTGCGCACCGCCAAGCCCACATCCTTGCAGCAGGTGTGACCGTTGCCGCCTGTGCTACCGGAACGATCGGCCATAATCGCCATCGGTGTCGCGACCCGTTTTTTCTTCCCCGTCGCCGCGTCGGGCCGTTTCGCCGTGGGCGATTCCTGTTGGCTGCTCAGTCCCGAAGGGGGCGGAGCGGATGGCCCCTGCGGCGGAACTGCCCCGAGACGCGGCGCAGCGCGCCGAACGTTTCCGAAGACACATGGCCGGCCGAGCCGCTGCCCCGTACAGCTGGCCCGAGGTGTTCGCCAGCCGGGCCCTTGCCAAGCCGCGACAGGCGCACCACAATAGCAGGCGTTCGTTTGCCGCTCTGACGTTTCCTTTGCCCTTTACCACGGAGAGTGCCATGGCCGCCGACCGACCCCGCGTGATCCTCTCGGGATTCGCCGACGAGGCAGCCAACCAGAAGACGGCTGTCCAGCAGTTCGCCGCCTTTGCCGCTTTGGGACTGCAGTACTATAGCATCCGCTTCATCGACATCGGCGGTGGGGTGAAAAACGTGATGCAGTTGACGCGATCCGATATCCAGAAGGTCCGGCGCCTCCAGGACGAGTACGGGATGAACGTTTCCTCCATCGGCTCGCCCATCGGCAAGGTGAAACTGAAGGATGTTGATGATGGCACCAAGAACGTCTACGTTCCCTTCAAGCGGTACTTGAGCCGAGAGGTGAAGAAGGTATGCGAGCTGGCCCACGCCTTCGAGACTAAGCTCATCCGTGGCTTCTCCTTCTACCACCCCAAGGACGAAGATCCGTGGCCCTACGTGCCCGAAGTGGTCGACCGGCTCGGCCAGATCGCCGAGGCGTGTCACCGGTCCGATCTGACGTATGGCGTAGAGGTGGAGGCGAACCTGGTGGGCCAGAACGGACATATCCTGGCAGAGATCTACCGCCAGGTGAACCACCCGGCCATGGTCCTGGTGTTCGATGCCGCCAACATCATTGTCCAGGGGTACACACCCGAGGAGCTGTTGGACCAGTACGGAGCGATGAAGCCCGGGCTGGGTTGGCTCCACATCAAAGATTACCGCAATCCGCGGCGCAAGCGCAAAGGGGGGTACGTGGACGAAGATGCCATGGCCAACTTCGTCCCAGCCGACCAAGGGCAGAGCGGGCACGAGGCGGTGTTGCGAGACTTTGCCCAGGCGATTCCCAAGCTGGAGCGAAAGCTCCGCCGCCGCGGTATCCCAGGCGTGTTCCTGGATCTGGAGCCCCACCTGAAGGGCGGCGGTCAGTTCGGTGGATTCAGCGGCCCGGACGGCATGGGTGTGGCCCTGCGCGCCCTGTGCCGCGTGCTGGACTATGTAGGAGTGGATTATCAGCTGCGGGATTTCGACGACGTCAAAGCGGCCCGGGGGTTCTGATCCACTCTCAGATCCGGATGAACGCTTGCGGCGAAGCGGCCCGGCCTGTAAAACCATCGGCTCAGTGGGCCGAGGGTGGCCGCGAGGCTTTGTTTCCGACATACGGCGCGATGGGAGAGCATCGATGAAACGGATCGCATCTGCACTGGCAGGTTTCGGCTTGGTCTGGGGTCTGGCGCCGGCGGTCGGCGCCCAACCGCGGGATCGCTCCGAGCTGCCCGAACGGTACACGTGGCGTCTGGAGGATATCTATCCGTCGGACGAGGCATGGGTGAAGGCGAAGGACGCGGTGGCTGCCCAGTTCGACAGGATCACCGAGTTCCGGGGCACGCTGGCTCAGTCCCCGGCCCGGCTGCTGGCCTGCCTGGAGCTGGACAGCCGTATCGACAAAGAACTGTCGCGTCTGTACGCGTACGCTCACATGAGGTCAGACGTCGACACGCGCGAGCCGGAATACCAGGGCATGAAACAGCAGCTCCAGCAGCTGGTGACCCAATACCAGTCCAAGGCGTCGTTCATCGCGCCGGAGATCGCCGCCATGGACCGGGCCACCATTGACAGCTTCCTCGAACGAGAGCCCGGGTTGAAGATCTACCGCATGGCCTTGGACGATATCCAGCGCACCAAGGCCCACCGGCTGTCACCGCCCGAAGAGCAGATCCTGGCCCAGGCCGGACTGCTGGCCGCCGCCCCCGTGACGATCTACTCGATCTTCAGCAACGCCGAACTCCCCTTCCCTGAGATCACTCTCTCCGACGGCACTCAGGTCCGGCTCAACCAGGCAGGCTATTCCAAATACCGCGCTGCGCCTCTCCGCTCCGACCGGGAAGCGGTCTTCCAGGCGTTCTGGAGCACTTTCGACAAATTCCAATTGACCTTCGGCAGCCAGCTGGCTGCGCAGGTCAACCGCGACATGTTCTACGCTCGAGTGCGCAAGTACGAGTCGGCGCTCCACAGTGCTCTGGATCGAGACAACATTCCCGTCGACGTCTACCATACGCTCATCCGCAAAGTCAACGAGAACCTCGATTCGTTCCACCGATACCTGGCACTGAAGCAGCGCATGTTGGGAGTGGACCAGCTGAAATACTCCGATGTCTACGCCCCTGTGGTAGAGAAGGTGAAGCTGGAGTACCCGTACGACAAAGCGACCGAGCTGGTGTTGGATGCCCTCCGGCCGCTGGGATCCGAGTACCTCCGGACGGTCCGCCGCGCCTTCAACGAGCGGTGGATTGACGTCTATCCCACCCCGGGCAAGCGGGCCGGCGCCTATTGCAACGGCAGCTGCTACGATGTGCACCCCTATATACTGTTGAACTACAACGGCCAGTACGATGACGTTAGCACGTTGGCTCACGAAATGGGCCATGCCATGCACAGCTACTATTCCAACAAGAATCAGCCCTATCCCACGGCCGACTATGCCACTTTCGTGGCCGAAGTGGCCTCCACGTTGAACGAAGCCCTGCTCATCCACAAGATGCTGTCCACCATCGAAGACGACAACGTCAAGCTGTCGCTGCTGATGAACTACCTGGACGGGATCAAAGGGACCGTCTTCCGCCAAACGCAGTTCGCCGAATTCGAACTGGCGATCCACCAGCGGGCCGAGCAGGGCGAGCCGCTGACCGGTGACGTGCTCACCGAGATCTACGGCGGAATCCTCAAGAGGTACTACGGGCACGACAAGGGCGTCTGTCAGATCGATGACCTTTACTGCGTCGAATGGGCCTTCGTGCCTCACTTCTACTACAACTTCTACGTCTACCAGTACGCCACTTCGTTTACGGCTTCCACTGCCCTGGCCGAAAAGATCCTCGCAGGCCAACCGGGCGCGGTGGACAGGACGATCGAGTTCCTCTCGGCCGGCGGCTCGGACTACCCGGTGGCCATCCTCAGGAAAGCGGGCGTCGACATGCTCACCAGCGAACCGTTCGACCGGACGATGGAGGCCATGAACCGGGTGATGGACCAGATCGAAGCGATTCTCGATAAGCAAGGCAGATGACCGCCCCGGGGGCTGGCTGGGGGCCGGCGGAACCCGCTCTCCTTTTACGGCTCGTCCCTGCCGGCGACAGCCTCAGCCGTCAAGGCGATGCCAGCCAGTGTCAAATGGGGCACGTGCAGGGCCTCGGGGCCCAACAAGGCGGCTACTGCCGGGCCGGCTCCACCGGTGAGGAAGATCTGGGGGGGCCCCGGATGGCCGGCCGTCAACCTCCGGCTGAGCTGGTCAATCGCTCCCACCGCCCCCCAAAACAGCCCGGAACGCATCGCCGCAACCGTCGACTGCCCCAGGGCCGGTGGCGGCTCGGCCAACTCGGACATGTCCAACAGCGGCAAGAGGTCCGTAAACTGGTGCAGCGCGCGGGCCGACATGGCGATCCCCGGCAGGATGGCGCCGCCCAAGAAAGCACCTTGCGGTGAAACCAGATCCACCGTGATCGCCGAACCTACATCGACCACCACGGCCGCGCGGCCTGGATGGCGCAGCCGGTCGGCTGCCACGGCATCCAACAACCGGTCGATCCCCACCATGTCGGGGCGATCCACGTCCACCTCCAACGGGACATCCCGGGCCGCCAGCAACGTCACCCGGTCCTCGGGCCGGTGCTCACGCAGCCAATCCACCAGGCGCGTGCACGAGGGCCGGTTCACGCTGCCGATCCACCAACCGACGGGCCCCAACACCAGCGGCCCCAGCCACCTGTGCAGAGCCCCAAAATCGGGCCAGTCGCCCGCCACTTCCAGCCGCTCGATGGGCTCAGGCAATCGCCCCGCCGCCGGGCCCTCAAACCATCCGTACTTCGTTCGGTTGTTGCCCACATCGACCGCCACCAAAGGAAAAGGCGCAGAGGGCAGATCCGCCCTTGGCGTCGCTGACTCGTCAGGGGCCATCGATTGCTCCCGGAACCAGAATGGTCGACCCAACCGCGATCTGTCGTTCGAAAGTAGCAAAGCTTGCGCAGCCGGGCCGGATTCAGTATCCCACGGAACCCAAATATAGCCGAACTGGCCGATACACCAAGCGCCGCCGCCGAAGGAACCAGCCGGCCTCGAGGCCCAGAGTCAGCCCCAGCCGGGCTCACCGCCTCGCCGCTGGATCCTCCCTGCGGTGGCTCCGGCCGCGTCTGGTTTGCCACCGCAAAAAGGCATCGCCGGCAGCCACGCAAGCGGCGACCAACACGCACTGGGGCGTCCAGAAGACGTAGGTGCCCAAGATCCCCTTGGTGAAGTCACCGATCGTTTCAATCCGCTGGCCCAATACGGCTGCCGCGGCCACCAGAACCAAGGCGGTCGCCACCACGACGACGTTGCGCTGATGGACTGTCACGTGGCGCAGTTGAAACCAAAGCGCAACAATCGCGGCCGGCCCCAGCAGGTAGATCATCCCCAACAGCACGGGCCCCGCCCCAGCCGCTGTCTGAAGGGCAGCCAGCGTGCCTGCCACCAAAGCGGTTGCCGCCAGAAGGCCGCGCAGGCTGAACTGCAGCGGCCGGCGCGCCGTCGTGTCCCTTGCCTGGCCCTGCGCAACCGGACTCGCCACGCATCGGCGCCCCAGGCGCTGCGCAACCCAACCGCCGGCCCAAGCGACGGCCAAACCGAGCCCCGCATCGGCGGCCAAAGCCACCGGGTTGCCGTAGGGCTGGCCTTGCCGCCAAACGACCCAGGGGAAGCCGATCGCCTCGAAACTGCCGGGCCGCGTCCCCAGAAGATTCCCCCAGCCGCCCGACCACCAAAAATAGGAGACCGCGTTGAGTGCCGCCCAACCAGACACAGCCCAGAGCGAACCGCCGATGAAGGGACGCAACCTTCGGCCCATGCCGCACCCTCCGCTACCCCTGGCCGGTGGCCCAGACTCTGTAACAGACTCGCACATGCGGCTCGACGACGCGCTGGGCGCGCCTCTCCGGCCCCGGGCATCTATGAGCGACCATCCTGGGCTCAGTGGAGCACCGTGGTCTTCGGGAGGGCTTTGCCGATTTCCTGCAAGCCTTTCTGGGTGACCTTGGTGGCGTATAGATCGAGATACTCCAGCTGCGTCATCCCCTTGAGGTGTTCCAGGCCGGCGTCGGTGATGGGCGTACAGAAAAGAAACAGTCGCTTCAACCGGGTCATCCCCTTCAGACGCTCGAGCCCCTTGTCGCTGATCGGGTTGTTCGACAGGTCCAGCTCGCGCATCTTGGTCATGCCGCTCAAGTAGGCCAAGCCCTGGTCGGTGATCCGGTTGCCGGCGATCTCCAGGTGTTCGATCTCGGTCAGCCCCTGCAGGTGCTTCAGCCCCGCATCCGTGATCCCTTTGCCGATGTCCAGAAACTTGAGCTTTTTCAGTTTGGCCACGTGCACCATGCCCTTGTCGGTCACCTTGGTACCAGCCAGGCTCAGGGACTCCAGCTGGGGCATCTTTTCCAGCACCGCGAGTCCCTCGTCGGTCACCAGGGTACGCCCCAGGTCGAGTCGCTTCAGGTGGGCAAGGCCGGCCAGCTGGGCCAGGTCCTTGTCCGTGGCGCGGGTGAAAAGGAGCGAGACGGCTACGATCGGCCGGCCAGGGCTCTTCGAGTCCACCTCGACCTTGCCGCCCAGGCGCTTGACCAGCGCGGCGATTCTCCCTTCCTCGGCACCCGCTCCTTCCGGTTCCGCGCCGGCCCCGACCAGGGCCACCGAAAGGCCCGTCGCCAATACCAAGCACAACACACGCCTCATCTTCACCTCCTGGCCAGAAGGATGGTTCTCTATTCTGCGGGCGATCCCAACCAGGGCGCGAGGCCCGGCGGGTTCCCGGCCAGTCCTCGCGCTTGCGACTGTTCCTTCCCCTTCCATTCTGGTACATCCGGTCGGTGGCGGCAACCGAAACCGTCGTCCAGCCTCGCGCCGTGGAGCTGAAAGGCACGTCGCATGGGCTGGCAGCTGAAACTCGGGCAAGCCTGGGAACGTTGGCGTACGTGCCGATGCGTGGTCTGCTCCCTGCCCGAAGCCCGGCCGGACCCGCTTTCCGCTCCGGCGGCTGGCCCTCACGGGGCCACCTCGGCGATCACGTAGGGCCCTTTGGGGATCACCGCCAGGCTCGCGTCGTGGCCGTACCGGTCGAGCGCTTCGGCCACAGCCGCCTCGACGCTGGGGGCCGGCTCCACGAAACAGCGACGAAGGGTCTCCGCGCCCAGCCCCTCAGTGACCACTTTCACCTCGGCTTTGCGGCGTACCTTGGCCAGCTCCTCCAACTGCCACTGGTCGATGACAAGACAGTCCGTTTCGAGGATCCGCTCCATGAAGGCGTCCAGCGTGTCGTGATCGTCCAGCAGCTTCTGGAATTCGGGGCTGCCCAGGCCTTCGGAGATCCTCGCCGCCAGGATTATTGTGCCCCCGGGCTTGACGATCGGGCAGGCGGCCACCATGCCCTTGACCGATTGGTAGAACGTGGCATCCAACGGGTAACCGGCCGAACTGGTGATCACCACGTCCACCGGTTGACTGATGCGGTCCGTGACCAGGCGCGAAACGAACCGCACGCCTTCCAGAAAAGCCTGTTCCATATCGCCGGCCACCACGTCCAGCAGGCGCCGGCGGTCATCCAGGGCGACGTTGACGATGAAATCGCAGCCCGCTCGACGAGCGATCCAAGTGTTCTCTTCGTGGATGGGGTTGCCTTGCAAGACGCCCGTGCGAGCTTGTGGATGCTCGATGAAACGGGGGCTGTGCCAAACCCGGATCGTCTCCCATGCAGCCAGACCTGGGCAAACCAGTTTCCGTCCGCCGGAAAAGCCAGCCATGAAATGGGGCTCGATCAAGCCGGTAGTGACCTTCAGCTCGGCCTCCAGATAGCGGCTGTCGATCCAAACGGGTACCCCCCGCGGGCTTTCGCCCAGGAAAGTGTGGGAGGACCGGTCCCGTCCGTCGTGATTCTCGATCCGGTACCGCTCCACCACCGGCCGGCCCACCATCTCCACCAGCTCCTCGCCCACGTTCGGGCGGTGCATGCCGGTGGCCACCAGGACGAGGATCTTCCCGCGCGGTATGCCGCTTGCCTCCAGCGTCTGCAGCAAGGGCGGCAGAATCGACCGGTTCGGCGCAGGCCGAGTCACATCGCTAATGACCACGCACGC
>DQVB01000352.1 GCA_015661985.1 Planctomycetota bacterium
CGAGCCGGTGGAGGGGCGGGCGGTGGCCTCCAGCTTGGCGGCCGCGTAGCTGCGGAAACGGGCGAAGCTTGCGCTGATACCGCGCCGCTGCAAAGACCCGACGATCTCTTTTTCCACCAGGCTGATGATACCGGGTGCGAGCGGATGGCCCAGCGGAGAGTCCGACGGCGTTTCGCCCGCCCGGACCGGCTGGTTCGGTCCGGTTGCCAACACCACGGTGGCCAGGATCCAGCCGGCAGCTTTCCCTGACAGGCTCACGTTGGTTGCCGAACGCGTCGTCATCCCTGTCTCCTGGCAATGATGGCAAAGCCCCGCGCCGGACAGCTCGGCCGAAGGATTTCCCCGCGCCGAGTCGATCCATACAGGCCGCACGTCCCCCGCAAACTGCCTCGGCGATCAGGTCCACCTGTAACGTCTTCGGACGAAGGGCCTTTTCAGCGCGGCGAAACAGATTTCTTGCCGGTTGTACCGGAGCTGACGAGCCCGCACGACGTTGAACCCCCACGAGCGGACGCGGGCCAGGTAGCGGTCGAGGTTCTCTGCCACGGCCCACTGGCTCAGCTTCAGCATGGCGATGATGCCCCGCACGTTCACTTCGGGGTGGGTGACGATGTCCTCCAGGGCGTCCAGCGTGCACCGGGGGGCCACGTTCATGTCAGCCACCAGCCAGCGTACACGGCGAAACAGGCGCCGTCGCACCTGCCGCACCCGGGCCCGCACATGGGTGAAACAGGGGTGGGCCAGCACGGCCGGATGCATTTCGGCCGGATCAATCCCCATCACCTCACAGCCGCGGTCCAACAGCGCCTGGGTACTGCCGCCCGGAGCGCTACCCAGTTCCGCACATCGGGCCCCGGCAGTGATGGGAAAACCTGACCAATGCAGGGCCTCCTCCATCTTCAGCCAGGCCCGGGAGACCGCGTGCGGTGGCGGCTCCAGGGGGATCAGCCCGCCAGGCCATTGGGACGAGACGTCGCGCACGCGATGATAGCCTACGCACCATTGGTCGGGCTCCACCAGGATGCAATCCAATACGAACTCGCCCTTCCGGCCAGGCCGATCCGGGGCATCGGCGTCCGGCGCCAGTTCGCCGGGGCGCGGGCAACAGGCATGCAGCGCGCCCCACGCCTCCCTGGCCTCCCGGGTCATCCCCGGCTCGTAGCCGCCGTCGCCCGGCGGAGCCGTATCGCGAGGCCAAACGTGGATCCGCCGGCACGGCCGCCCGCCGTACAACGCCCACGCGGCTCGGGCCAACCGAACCATATCCGAACCGCTCACCACGCCCAGCGAAAAGCCGTAGGCCCGGGCGAAGACCGACCGGAGATCGAAGTCTGCCACCAATCGGTCGTCCGGCGGCAGTTTGAACGTCAGCATGCCCGGTCGGGAAAAAGCCGGCCGGAAGCGCGGCCATCGCCCGGCCAGCTCGAACTTCACCGCCCGCTCCGCACCCACCTGGCAGGTGACAAACAAGAACTCCGGCCGCTGGCCCATCAACCACCACCCCGTCGAAACCCTCATCCGCCCATTGCCTCGACCCAGGGGCAGGGTGGGACAAGGTGGCCGCCGGCGGCGGGCCGGGACAAGGGGGTTCGGCCGGCCGCTGCGATATTTTGCCACCCAGATCGGTTCTTTGCGGCGACTCCAGGCCCACCGCTGAGACTCATCCACCCGTTGACCTCACCGGGCCTCGCATCCAGTGGCAACTCCACACCAGCCGACGGCCCATCAAGCGGGTCACTTTTCCACACGGGTAACAGAGACGAAGTACGCCCCTCGTGTCCGGCCGTCCGGTGTGGTGAGCCACGTCTGAAGTCGCATCTTACCGGGCTGCAAGCGGGTGCGGAAGACCGCCTTTGTATCCTTCGGTTTGACCGGCTTTTCCAACTCCACCGGACCGATCTCGACCCGGGCCCGAGTTGCTTCGATGGGGCCGTCCACTGGGCGGGGCCAGCGCCTCAACTCCAGCTCATAGGTGCCGGCCCGGAGCACTTCGACCGCCCAAAAGCCGTTTCCCATGAGGCCTTTCTGCACGTGCCCCTGGTTCCACGGGCACATCGCTTGGGAGGTGACGTGCCAGTCGTGTCCGTGGAGCCGCACCGGGTTCTCCTCGTCCGATCCCAAGCCGATCCGCACGTAGCGGTCGAAGACCACCGAGAGGCTGTTCCACCAGCGGTCGTACGCCGCCCGCAGCCGAACAACCACGTCCGGATGCTGGGCGGCAATGTCATGCCGCTGTCCAGGGTCGGCCTGGATATCGTACAACTCGCGGCCGTTCACAAGCCGCCACCGTTCGGTCATGACCGCGCACTTCCGCCATTTCTCTGGGTAGGCAACGCGCTGCGAGTGGACGAACAGAGTGCGCCCGGGCCGATACGAGGCGTCCCCGCGCAAAAGCGGTACCAGACTCCTGCCGTCCAGAGGAGGGCCGGGCGGCTTCTGCACACCGGCCAGCTCCACCAGCGTAGGGAGCACGTCGATGTGGGCCGTCAGTTGATCCACATCGCGGGGGCCGACCAGGCCGCCGCGCGGATAACGGATGAAAAACGCAACGCGGTGGCCGCCGTCATACTCCGACCCCTTCGTGCCGCGCATGCCGGCGTTGAACCCGCGCCACCGGTCGGGCTTTCCCGGCCTGGCCCGCCAACCGGCGGCCGTGCCATTGTCGGTGGTGAAAATGAGGATCGTATCTTCGGCGATTCCCAAACGATCCAGCTCGTGCATGAGCCGGCCCATGTTCTCGTCGATATTGGTGATCATGCCGTAGAACTTGGCCATGTTCGACGGCACGCCCTTTTCCTCGTAGGGCCGCGAGTACTCTTCGGCCACGTTCAGTGGGCCGTGAGGTGCGTTGGTCGCCAGATACACGAAGAAGGAACGGTCCTTGTTGCGCCGGATGAACCGTATCGCTTCGCGGAACCAAACGTCCGTGCAATACCCGGTGAACCCCTCCGGTTTGCCGTTCCGGAAGTACGTGTCATCGAAGTAGTCGTTGCCCCACCAGTCCGGACCCTGGCCCACGCCTCCGCCCTTATGGCACACCACCTCGTCAAAGCCCTGATCCTGCGCCCGCAAGGGATAATTGTCCCCCAGATGCCATTTGCCGAACATGGCCGTGCGGTAACCAGCCGCCTGGAACACCTCGGCTATCGTCAGCTCGTCGGGGCTCATCAACGAACGCCCCATGATCGTGTGCCATACGCCGGTGCGCGTCGAATACCTGCCGCTCATCAAGGCCGACCGGGTGGGTGAACACGTCGGGTCGACATGGAAGTCCGTAAGGCGTACGCTTTGGCGATGGAGCCGATCCAGGTTCGGGGTGTGGATCATCCCGTTGCCGTGGGCGCCGATGTCCCCATAACCTTGGTCGTCAGTGATCACCAGAACCACGTTGGGCCGACGGATCGGGCCGGCGGCGGCCGAGGCGAGCGCCCCTGCGAAGACCATCCAACCCATCAGCGCAGCCCAAGTGCCCACGACCTTCGCTCGATCCATTTCGCTGCTCCTCCCTCGCGCAGGTGATCCGCTGCCAAACGCAAAGCCATGATACCACTCGACCTGCCCCTGGTCAAAACGGCCACGGCCTCCGACGCACTCCATCGCCCCTGCACGGGCTGGCGGTTCCCGACCCACGAGTACCCAGGTGCGATGGTCCACCGTTGGAGAAGAACCGTCACCCCAACAGGCCACTGCCTGGGTGGATGCGTCCCCCGGATCACAGCCAGCGCCACGCGATGAGCATGCCGCCGAAGATCCCGCCGTAGATCAGCGGAATGAGATAGAACACAGCGCCATGCCCGGAGCGCCCCACCCCGGCCCTCGTCACGAGCTTCCGCACAACCACTGCGCTCAACGCAACCCCAGCCACCAGCAAGCCCAGCGATAACAGATCCAGCGCCGGATCGCACCACGCAGGTAGCGCAGAAAGCCGGACCGAACCGCCGATCAGCCCCTCGGCGGTCCGCACGCCTGCCGGATCGCCCAGGGTGTACTGCCAATAGGGGATCCGCGACGTGGTTTTCAACAAAGCCTTGAGCGCATGCATGGCAGCCATGATGGGCACAAAAGCCAGACCAAAGCGCAGCAGATAATCTTTCAAGGCCATCCGCCCGCCGGTGATCCGGAACAAGGCATAGGGGATCAGCCAGATCAACAGCGGCAGGGCAACGAACAACGTCAACGATTTTGTCAGCCCCTGGCTCCAAATCCCCACCGCCCCCACCGCGGCCTCGAGTTGCGCGGGCGCCCACGTGAGCCACGCCTTGGTCACACTCCATTCCGTGAGGATTTCATAAAGGACGAAACCCGAGACGATCACACAGAAGGCGGCCTGGGCCCCTGTCAGCGGCCGCAAAGCCAGGAGATCCTTGAACCAGGGGCGAGGGAACCAGCCGGGATTGGGACGGCCCTCGATTCCCGGATTGTTCTGATCACAGGCCTTCAGGCATTGGCCACAGAGCAGACAGACGGTGTTGTCATCCAGCCTGGCGGGGTTCAGTCCCACGCCGCAACTCCGCCCCTGAAAGCGATAGGCCGTCTTCGATGCAATACAAGAATGATCCTCACACGCCTCGCACACCTTCGGCTTCCTCACGCGCCAACCCAACGGCGCCAACCTGGCGTAGAGCCCCAACAAGTGCCCCACGGGACAGATGTAGGCACAAAAAGCATTGCGGGAAAAGATCAATCCGGCCAGAACGCCTACGGCCAAAAGGACAAGCATGTAGAGGGCCATGCGGTACGGCACCCGATGAATGGCCAGCGTGTGGATGCCCACAAACAGGATCAACACGTAAAAGAGCGTGATCACCCAGCCTGAGGTCAGCCACCTGGGAGCCTGTCGCTTCCAGCCGATCCGCGCCGCCAGCGACGTGACCAGCTCCATGGGACAGACCATGCACCAGACTCGCCCCAAAACAATGGCCGACAAGATGATCACCGGCCACCAATAAGACCAGACGATCAGGTTCGCCAGGTTCGTGTTCCTCAGCTCCTTGGCAAACCCCATGTCCTCGGTGTTCGCCACCAATCCGCCGAGGATCAACAAGATGAACACGATCAGGAACAAAACCTGAACGGCTAACGGAAAATACCATTTGCGCAGCAGATTGTTCACCGGAACGGTCACTCCTCGATTCGAATCGACCATCTCTTGCCGGCGTCGATGACGAACCGGAGCCGGCACCAGGGAATACCCTTGCGCACGGCGCAGCCGGCTGGGCCCCGCAGCGGCATCCGGAACCACCGAACCCCTACCGTGGCGCCGCCGCTGACAACGTATCTACGGAAACGGAGCTATGGGTCCGTCTGGGCGTCGTCGCCTTCGCCCAAGACCACCTCGCGGTACAGCTCTTCCACCTGCTCGCGAAGGGCCGTCAGCACTTGCTGCCCCTTTTCGGTGAGCCGGTACCGCTTCCGGGCTCGCGGCCCGCCCCGTGGATCCGCCTGGCAGCGCAGCCACCCGCGCCTTTCCATCCGGGCCAGCAACGGATAGATGGTTCCCGGGCTAACCTCGTAGCCGTGACGGCGCAGCTCTCGCAACATCCATTGTCCTACCACCGGCCTTTCCGCGGCGTGGTGGAGGATGTGCACCTTCCAGAAGCCCAGGAAAACCTCACGCTGCAGCGCTCTTCTTTCGCCATACTCCACCACCCTGTCCCCCCTGGCACACCGACGCGCTCTCGGGGTGCAACCCAAACCGTCGCCGCGCTCCGCCGCGGCGCCCGCTCGGCCAATGCCACTGATCGCCGAAGAACCTGCGCCAGGGTAGAACGATAAACGTAAACGAAATCCGTCTAACAGCCAAGGAGCCCAGGCCCCTCGGCCGCCCCAAGCAAAGATCGTCGCGCACGCCCCCCGTGGCGCGCCTCGCGATTCTGTCATCGCCGAAAAAGAAAAGCGATAAGGC
>DQVB01000131.1 GCA_015661985.1 Planctomycetota bacterium
CGATCGTTTACGGGCGCAGCCTGCGCGCCCAGCCACGCAGGCGTCCCAGGCCCAAGGCCTTGTTGATCACGGTCCAGGCGCCGCCGGATGCCACCGTGACGGTCGACACGGCCGCCGGGACGTTTTCTTTCCGAGTGGGCGAGCTGACCGGGGGGAAGCTCCTGAAGCGGCTGGAGGGCAACGTGACGATCTCCGTGGCCCGGGCCGGGCGAGCGCGTCGGGGCCGTCGGCCGCCGTTGCCACCGGCCACTGTGGCTGGCCAGATCCCCGCCGAGCGGATCACGGACGGGCGACTCCAGTCCGAGTGGCCTGCGGTGGCCGTCGCTCCCAGCGGGGCGATCTGGTTGGCCTTCGTCCAGTGGAACGGCAAGGACAAGGACCGCGTGCTCCTGATCCGTCGCCCACCGGGCGGGGAGTGGAGCGATCCGATCCATCTGGACGACGGCGGCTGGGATCATTACTGGCCCGCGGTGGCGGCTGTGGGCGAAGAGGCCGTGGTGGTCTGGTCGAGCCAACAGGAGGGCAATTTCGACCTCTATTGGTGCAAGGTGCGGCCCGACGGCATCGCCTCCGCCCCCCAGCGGCTGGACGGGTCGCCCCAGAGCGATTTCCAGGCCCGCATGGTGGGCGACGGACGGGAGGCGGTGACATTGGTTTGGCAGTCCTTCCGGCAGGGACAGAGCGACATCCTCGCGCGCCGGTTCCAGGGCGGGCGGTGGGGCCCCGAGCTGCGCGTCTCGCCCTCCGAGGCCAACGACTGGCAGCCGGACATCGCCGTGGACACCGACGGAACCGCCTGGATCAGCTGGGACAGCTACCACAGCGGCAATTACGACGTCTTCCTCAGGCGCCTCGACCAGTCGGGCCTGGGGCCGGTGATCCGCGTCACCAGCGAACCGACCGCGCAGTTCCATTCCACCGTGGCCGTGGACCGGCACGGTCGCGTCTGGGTGGCCTGGGACGACGGCGGGCCGAATTGGGGCAAAGACCTTTCGGCCTCCAGTGCTGCGCCCGGCTACCAGGGGCTCCACGCCCAGCGATCCATCAGCCTGCGCGTCTACGCCCAAGGCCAACTGTGGGAACCGGCGGCCCAGCCCCGCCAAGTGATGACCGGGATGATGCAACGTTACGCCGAACTGCCGCAACTGGCCGTCGACGGCCGGGGGACGCTGTGGCTGGTCTTCCGACACTGGACCATCCGGAAACCGACGGAAATGTTCCACATCTACGCCACGCGGCTGGACGAGGAGGGCTGGACGACGCCGTGGCGATTGGCCGACAGTTCAGGGCGGAACACCCAATGGGCCAGCTTGGCGCGCAGGCCGGACGGCAGCCTGCTGGTCGCCTACGCCAGCGACGGCCGGGCGCCGGACAACCTGCCCAAGGACCAGGTGCATGCCCTGGTCTACACCCTCTACGCGGCCACTCTGGAAGAGGCCGGCGGTATGCCCGAGGTCAAGTTGGCCAAAGTTGAATTGCCCGAGCCCACAGGGCGCTGGATGCGGCGCCAAAGGCCGACGATGACCGTGGGCAACAAGACCTACACCCTGGTCCTGGGCGACTGCCACCGCCACACGGACATCCGCGGGCACAGCGGTGTGGACGCTTCGATCTTGGACACCTTCCGCTACGCGCTGGACGCCGGCCGGCTGGACTTCATGGGCCTGGGCGACCACAACGAAGTGTTCGGCGGCCGCTGGCCCGACGGGCTTCGCGACTACCAGTGGTGGTGGACCCAGAAGGCCGTGGACCTGTTCACCTGCCCACCGACCTTTGTGGGGCTTTACAGCTACGAACACAGCATGAGCAGCCCGGCGGGGCACCGGAACCTCATCTTCCTCAAACGGGGCGCCCCGCTGCGGATGATCGACCGTTCGGCGAAGGTCAAGCCGAATCCGGGCAACCTGCCCCCCGAGCTGTGGAAATGGGTTCAACAGAACGTGCTCACCCAGCCGGGCCAGAAATGTGTCATCGTGCCCCACACCTTCGCCGCCGGGCCACTGGCCGAGTGGAACTGGCCCAACGCCCCCTTCGACACCCTGCTGGAAATCTATCAAGGCTGCCGGGGAAGCTACGAAAAGTGGGGGCTGCCGCCCGGAGAGAAACGGGGCGGTACGCAGACGAAGCGACCGGGGCACTTCGCCCAAGATGCCTTGGCGCGCGGCAATCTCTACGGGTTCGTCAGCTTCAGCGACCACCGCTCCACCCATAACAGCTGGGCAGGCGTCTGGGTGGATCGCCCCAGCCGCGAAGGGATCATCAACGCCATGCTGGCCCGCCGCACCTACGGGGCCTCCGATGAAATCATCGTCAAGCTCACCGCCGGCCAACGCCATACCATGGGCGAAATGTTCGAAGCCAGCGCCGCGGCGCCCCCGGCGCTGGAGATCGACATCCAAGCCCCCGACGAAATCCGCCGCGTCGATATCGTCAAAAACGGCAACTACATCTACACCACCGATCCGGAAGGCCGACGCTTCCAGACCACCTTCCGCGACTTCGACGTTTCGCCCGGCAAGGCGTACTACTACGTGCGCGTGTTCCAGCGCGATCCGGAGGCCCCGGAAGGCGATCCGGAAATCGCCTGGACCTCGCCCATCTTCGTCACCTACAAGGAGTGACCGGGGCAGGAGGCTTTGCGAGCATGCCCCAGCGCCGCCGCTGGGGGGCGTCGCAGGGCTACTCAGGATCGCCGGCTTGCTACCCATGACACACCGGCGGCCACCAGCTCCGTGCCCAACCAGATCAGCCGCAGCATCGCGGCGCTGGCCCAGGCGGCCAATTCGGCATGGGCTGCCACGCCCGGCCCCAGCTGCCGAAAGTACGGGAGCATCAGTTCGACCAAGGCCGCTTCGCGCACGCCGACCCCGCCGGGGAAGACCAAGGCCAGGAAGCCGGCCACCATGGCCAACGCCACGCTGGCCGTATAGCGCGGCCATTGGGCCCATGGATCGGCGCCGGCCAGGCCCATCGCTCGCAGGGTGGCCCAGTAGCTGAGGCCCAACAGGCACCAGCCCAAAACCATCAGGCACCACCCCAATAGCAGCGTCCGCGCCCGCAACCGGTGCAGATCCACCCCGCCGCCGGCCTCCGACCGGGCTACCCCGGCCCACCGGGCCAAACGCCGGAAAACGGGCGGCAACGTGGGTAGCCCGGCGATGACCATCAGCCCGATCGCGCCGGCCAGCATCCGCGTGTGTGCGCCGAACCAGCAGGCCAGTATCGCTGCGGCCACGAAGGCCCCGGCCGCCATCATCGTCAGTGTCTCCACAAACACACTGGCCGCCGCTACCCCCGTGCCTACCCGCTGGCTGCGAATCAGCCCGGTGCGGATGACCACCACCATCGCCTTGCCAGGCACGTATTTGCCCAGATGTCCGACAAAATAGGCCCGCACCGTCTCGCCCCACCGAGGGTCCTGACCGAGTGTGCGCAACACGTGACGCCAGAACACGGCCGCCGGGAGCAGGCCCGCAAGGTAAAGCCCAGCGGCCGCGACCAGCCACCCGGGCTGGATCTGCAGGCGGTAATCGGCCAACTGAGCCCACGCGTCCCCGATCGTGCGCTGGATGGCCCAAACGACCAGCACTACAACCACTAGCTTGGCGATCCGCAGGCCCCAAGTTCTGAGGGCAGTTGACCGGTTTGTGTGAGACATCCGCCTCGGCTCTCAAGCTGATACCACACCCGACACCTTCGGCCTGCCCCATTGTCGGCCCAACAAAGGGAGTCTACAACAGGAAGCCGGCCGCCGAGGGCCGGGCCGGGGCCAAGCACGGGCCTGGGGAGCACGCCGGAGTGGAGGTCTGTCACCGGGCGTGTGGCTCGCGCCGCGGGAGGCGAGCTGCGGTCGCCCGGACGCCTGGCAGAGCCTGAGGTTGACCGCTCATTCTGCTAAAATACCCCTCACGCGCCGGGTACCGTCCACGGGAGTGAGCACTATGGCTCGACTCGTTTCGTTCATCATCTTGGTAGTCATCCTTCTGGTCATTGGCGCCTTGTTCATGGTGGTCATGGCCGGGTTCGCCTTGCCGTTGTTCATAGCCCTCCTGTTGGCGGTAATGTTTCAGCCGGTGCATCGGTGGTTTATTGCCAAGTGTCGCGGCCGCTTCCGGTTGGCTGCGGCTTTGACCACTGCTTCGATCGCTTTGATCGTGTTGTTGCCCTTGTCGGCCATCTTCACCACGGCGGTGTTCGAAGGGCTGGCCATCTACCGCCAGATCCAGGGGCACTCGATTCGGGTGCCCGCGGCCCAGGAGTCCGGGGATGCCGAGGGCGGGCCCAGCGAAAGGTCTTTGGCTGAAGCCTTCGTCGATCCGGGGGCTTTGGCCGGTGCGGTGGTGGACGTGGCTGAACAGGTGCATGTGAGGCTGTCGGCGCGGGAGGTCGAGCAGGCGATCCGCAGGAGCCTGGATGAGTGGCTCGGTCCCCTGGCCTTGGGCACCGCCCGGTTCATGGGCAAACTGCTTTTGATCCTGGGCGTGACTGTCATCTCGACCTATTACTTCCTGGCCGACGGCCCGTGGATGATCCGCAAGATCATGCGCCTTTCGCCGCTGGAAGACCGCTACGAAGCGGAGCTCTTTGAACAGTTCGTGCAGATCACTCGGGCGGTGGTGGCGGCCACGCTGTTGTCGGCCGTCGCCCAGGGCCTGCTGGCCGGGTTGGGTTTTACGCTCCTCGGCTTGCCCGCCGTGTTCCTGCTGATAAGCCTCACCATGCTCTTGGCCTTGGTGCCCTTCGTGGGCGCGGCGGCCGTGTGGGTTCCGGTGTGCGTGTGGCTTTTCTTCTTTGCCGATCCGCCGCGGAAGGTGGCCGCTGTCCTGATGGGCTTGTATGGGGCGGGGGTGATTTCCATGGCGGACAACGTCATCAAGCCCGTGGTGCTCCACGGCCGGTCGAATATCCATCCCTTGTTGGCCCTGCTGAGCGTGATCGGCGGGCTGCAAGCGATGGGACCTATCGGTATCTTTGTTGGCCCCATGGTGGTCGCCTTCCTGCATGCCCTGTTGAACATGTTCCACACGGAACTGGAACGGATGAGCGGTCAGGGGGAAGGGGATCAAAAGGAGGACGAACCAGCTGCCGAGGAGGAGAGAAAGCCCGACGGCGAGCAGCCAACCGGGCCGGAGAAGCCGGTCGACGAGGCCGCGCGGGTGGAGGCCGAGAAGAAGGCGGGCGACAAGGGCCGACCGGAAGCGGGCCGAAGGCCGACCGCCTGATTCCGGCCACGCTCTGCTACGCAAGGGCGCTGAGTGGTTCAGAAATCCACCTGCATGCGCATGGACAGGATGTCGGTATCAGCCACGCCGTCAGCCAGCCCGATCGTGTCCACTACGGACGCCCACGAGTGGATGTAGTTGAACATGAGCCGCATGTGAGGGTTCCAGTACCAATTCAGCCCGAGAGTGAGGTTGTTGGCCAGACCGTTCTTCCCGTTCCGCTGGGGGCGTGGGATGCCGTTGGTGGTCAGATCCAGGTAGGACCAGCGGATGGCCAATTCCCAGGCGCCCCAGCCCCAATCGATGTCCTGGTCCACCGTGCGGACAAGCCAGAAGTTCGTGTTCGGTTTCACCCGGGCGAATGCCCCTGAAGCGCGTTTGTAGACGCGATGTTCACCGGTCAGGAACCAGCTGCCGAACAGATAGGCCGCGCAGAAATCCTGATCGGCAAGTCCAGCAATCCCGTTGGCAGCCACGTAAATCAGTTCGCTTTGCACCGAGAAGGGCCCGTAGACGACGGCCAGTTCGCCGCCCAGGCGGTGGTAGTCGCTCACCGTCAGTATGCCTGTGTCAATGAACGCGTCCATCTCGTGGGTTTCCGGGGCCACGGCGAAACGGAGGAGATCATCCCGGTCGTCTGTCCAGACGTACCCGAGCCCCAGGTGCAGTACGCCACGTCCGCCGGCTGTGTAGATCGGATTCCATGTCACCCGTACGGGGAGGTCGATCCCCTGGTTGTCGTCCACTCGCTCTTTCAGGTCTTGATCCACGTCCTGGATGAACGCCCCGAAAGCCCACGTGAATCGCTCGTCGGCCGTATGCTGGTAGGCGCACATGCCCACATGGCGCCGGGGGACGAAGACGTCCGCCAAGCTCCGCTCGAGGAAGGTGATGAACTTGCGCGAGTACATCTGTTCAAGGCTGAAGGGCTCCTTGAAATTCCCCAGCCGCACGTAGCCGAACCAGGGGATTTCGGCGATCCCCACATGTAAGTCACGCATGCGCACCGCCTGCGCGCCGCCAAACTCGGGCTCCAGCTCCAGCTCCAGTTTGTAATCGAACACCCCGTAACCTTGGCCGTCGACGGCGATGCGGACACTGCGGAACTCGAAATAGTTCGACTGGTTGCCGAAGGCAGCCAGGCTGGCCGAATCCTGGCCGGCAATCAGCACCCCGTCTCCCATGATGCGGCCGGTCCATCTCTGCGTAAACTGCTGGCCCGACGTGTCGTGCCACTCCAGACCGCCGGGCTCTCGTTGCTGGTCGGCCAGCTTTGCCTCCAGGGCGCTGAGGCGCGTCTCCAGGTCGCCGCAGGCCTGGCTGAGCGCCGGGCCCGCAGGCTGGCTACCCTCGGGCTTCGCCATGGCCCCATTCAGGCCTTGGCCTTGACCCGCCGCATGGGGCGCTGCGGCCAGCGAGGCGACTGCTGCCAGTGCAAAGGCGGAGCAGCAAAAGATGCTTCGTGGCATTGGGCCATTCCCTCCGGTTGACGAACAAGGGGTGCGCAAACAGCAATGCAACCACGGCAGCGGCCCTGTCGGCTGGACGAGGCCATGGATCCCGTCAAAGGGGCGTCGAGGCTGGATGTGGAAGCTGAGCCCAGCGGTTCCTGGCCGACTCCGTCCCGTCCCCGGGACTCGAACCCCGCGACGGCGAGGGACAGAGGCTGCCGGCCCAAAACAGGCCGTTATTATTGTTATCGAATGGGTCGAGGGTGCGCTTTGCTCAAACTGTGAGGGATTGGTCAAAGGGAGCGGAAAGGAGACCTGTATCGCTCCGGCAGGAGGTGCCGAATATACGAAAAATGGGGAGGAAAGGTGCCGTTGCCATGGCTCAAGAAAGGCAAAAGGGCCGCTGGCCAAACGCTTTGGCCGACGGCCGGTGTAAAGACCCCTCTTTGGCGACTGGCCGGGCTATGGAAACGGGGTGGGGGCGGATGGGTTTCGGGTCACTCGTCTGCCGCTAAAAGGCTGGTGGGACCGGCGCGCCACCCCAGGCGTGATCCTCAGGGGAAGGGGCCGGGAAGGCGGCTTCCGCTTCCTCCTCCGGCCGGCCTTTCGTCGGAACGCTGCAGCCCGGGTCTTCGGCGCAGCTGGGGCAGCAGTACTTGACCACGCACCGATAGGTGGGCACCTCGATCTGGCACTCGGCCCGCAACAACCGCTTCCGCGTGCGCAGTTTTCCACACTTGGGGGGGCTTTCCACGGGCACGACGTGGCAGCAGAGGCCGCTCTGGCCGTCGCAGCCGTCCTGGGATCCAGCCTCGCAGCCGCAAACCTCCACCGCTTCGCCACAGCTGCCGCAGGAGGTTTTCTGGCCCGCACAAAGGTTGCAGATGAGCCCTGCCCAGCCGCCCCAGCACCGCGGCTTGGGCAAGCAAAACGGTTCGCACTCCACTTTCCAGCAGGGGCGGGTTATCGTGGTCCTGCCACACTCGACCATGCAGTAGGCGTTGGCCGGGGCCTTGCAGCCGCAAATGCCACATCGAATGGGTGTGCCGCAGCAGGCTTGGCACCCGTCGGTGCAGCCCGCCTCGTCGCACTCGCCCATCGCCTTGTAGCCGCGGGCGGCGGCCGGCAGCGCCAGGGCCAGACAGGCCGCCACTGCCAACAACACAGCAATCATTCTCATCGCTCAAGTCTCCTTAGTCCTGCGTCCCCTGCGACGCTTTCCAATCCTCGATTCCCTGGCCCCTAGGCCGGCGGGCAATGATCACACGTCGTCTCCCGAGTCTGGCTAGAAGTCGACCTGCATCCGCAT
This sequence comes from Planctomycetota bacterium, assembly GCA_015661985.1. GTDB lineage: Bacteria > Planctomycetota > Planctomycetia > Pirellulales > Thermoguttaceae > SZUA-1497. Next base: position 7,983 of record DQVB01000131.1, read on the forward strand.
AGCCAGGATGTCGGTATCGGCTACGTCGTCGACCAGGCCGATCGTGCCGACCACCGAACCCCAGGAGTGGATATAGTTGAACATCACCCGCATATGGGGGTTCCAGTACCAGTTCACACCCACCGTCAGGTCGTTGATCATGCCGTTGTTGTCGTCGCGCTGGCCCAGAGGAATGCCGTCGATCGTCAGGTCCAGATAGGACCAGCGGACGGCCAACTCCCAGGCGCCCCAGCCGCAGTCAACACCTCGGTCTACGGTACGGACGATCCAGAAATTCGTGTTGGGCCTTACGCGGCCGAAGGCGGCCGTTGTCCGCTTGTACACGCGATGCTCGCCGGTGAGGAACCAGCTGCCGAACACATAGGCCCCGTAGTAGGTCTGATCCTGGAAGCCGCCCACTCCGTCGGCATCGACGTAGAACAACTCGCTCTGGATTGACCATGGCCCGTATACGACAGCCACTTCGCCGCCAAGGCGATGATAATCGGAGATGGGCAGCAGGTCCGTGTCCACGAAATGGTCACCCCCGTGCACTTCCGGCGTGGCGCGGAAGCGGACCGAATCGTCACGGTCGTCAGCCCAGACGTAGCCGAAGCCGAAATGGAGTACGCCCCGTCCTCCCGCTTGGTAGATGGGGTTCCAGGTGATCCGGATAGGGATGTCGATCCCTTGCCGGTCGCTTTTCCGCTCCTTGAGTATTTCATCAACGTCATTGAAGAACGCCCCGTAGGCGATGGTGAACTGCTCATCGGCCGTGTGGTTGTAGGCGCAGACGCCCACGTAGCGGCCGGGGACGAAAATACTGGGCAGGGCTCGTTCAAGGAAGGTAATGAAGTTCGCATTGGTGAGATGTTCCAGGCTGAACGGCTCCTTGAAGTTCCCGAATCGCACATAGCCCAGCAGGGGCACTTCATGGATGCCCACGTACAGGTCCTTGATCGCCACGCCATCGAATTCGACGACGCGTCCGACGAATTCCGGCTCGAAGTCGAATTCCAGTTTGTAGTCGAACACACCGTAACCTTCGCCCTGGGCGAAAATGCGGATACTGCGGAACTGGAAGTAATCCTCCTGATCGCCGAAGGCGGTGACGCTGGCTGCATCCTGGTGGGAAAACAGCACGTAATCGCCGAAGATCCGGCCGCCCCACGTGTGGGTGAGCCTATCGTCTGAAGTGTCGTGCCAGTCCAACTCGCCCTGGCCCCCCTGCTCGTCGGCCAATTTGGCCTCCAGGGCGCTCAGGCGGCTCTCCAAGCTGGCATAGCTGGAGCTGGAGACCAATTGGTGCGCCGGCGCCTGGATGGCATAGGCGGGATCCGAGCCCGGGAACACGGCTGTCTGTCCCCGTGCGCTGGCGGAGCTGGCGGCCAAGGCTCCTGCGACCAGCGTCCCGGCGATCCACATCGAAATACTTCCTTGCATGGCAACATCCCCTGAGTCAAAAAGGAAGACACACGTTGCGGCCGGCCGTCAAACGTCCATCCCATGGAGGCGCAGACGGCCATCGCGGCCGGACCTGGCGACCGCACCTTTTCGCCAAGATCAGGCAGCTCGGCGGTCGGGCAGCTTGCCACGGGACCTGGGAGGTCCCCGGTGCCTCGACACCGGAAGGGGCCCCTGGGTAAACAGATCGAATGAACGCTAGATCAGGATTTACCGGAAACGTCAGCCGCTGGCTATTGGTCAAAACACATGCCTGAACGACCGGTCCGGAAACAACCTGTTCCAAGACCGTAAAGGTCTCCTCAACCGACAAGGTTTGCCGGCCCGGCGGTCGGCCCATGTCGCCCGGCCCGCTCGGCCCCGGGGACCCATTGGCCGAAGCAGCGGGACTTCCCGGGCCATCACCCGATCAGCCATCCCCTGGCTGTTGCTCTCCGCGGCTGCCTTGGCCAGAATGCCCTGCAGTCCCACAAGTCCGGACGGTCTTCGGTGTCTCGTGCCACCGCCTGGACGGTCCGCTCTCTCTGGACCTGGCCACAAAAGAAAAGGAAAGGCCATGCACGATTCCCGCTTCTCGTCGCATTGGATCCGCCGGATGGCCGCCTTGGCGATCTTCGGCGCCGTCATCAGCCCTGGGCCGCTGGACTCAGCGCCGCCGGAGGCGGCCAGTGACTTCGAGTGGTTGCGGCACGCTCGGGTGTTCATCGTCGACGGGTACACCTACCCGCTGTCTCCGCGGATCGAGTTCGACGCCGAAAAGCTGGCCCAAACGATGGTGAGTATGCACGCCAACGTGCTGCGCATGGCCACGTCGGGCAACTATTGGTTCATTCCGGGAACCCAGTTCGAGACGGCCCCCGATCTGGGCCAGCGCGATTTGCTGGCCGAGGCCGTGGCCGCATGCAAACCGCGAGGCATCCGGGTGGTCCCTTACGTGCGGACGGGCGGCTCGGTGGCCGCCGAGATTGTCAAGCCCGAGTGGGCGTACCGGGCGACCCCGGACGGTGAAATCCCCGTGCGCTGGGATCTGGGCGCGCGAAGATCGGCTTTCTGTTGGAACACGGGCTACCGGGCTGCCTTCCTGGATCTCATCGAGAAGCTGGTGACGCGCTACGACATCGACGGCATCTACTTCGATGCGTGGAAGCTCTTCTATCGTTTCCGCTCGCCCCACGTCTGTTACTGCGACGGGTGCCGAAAGGGTTTCCGTCGAGCCACCGGGCTGGAGCTGCCGTACCGGCCGGACCCGACCCAGTACACGGGCGCTCAGCGCCAGGTCATTGACCTCTATCACGATTGGTACCGCGAGGAGATGGTCGAGATTTTCCGCCAAACGAAACGCACGATCCGCGCGCACCGGAACATTCCTCTCATCTTCAACTTGAACCACGCGCGGTTCATCCGTGGGACAACCTTCACCGATCCACGGATCGTGGAGGAGAGTGACGCGTTCTTGTACGAGATGTCGCGCACAATGCTCGAGCGGGTCGAAGGAACGAGCCTGGCCATTTCGCATGGGCTGGCCGTCTGGCCCTACAGCGACGCCTACCACGGCTACCCGCGCATCGGGTTCTACCGCTACGGCCGCCGCCAGCATCTCTACGCTACGATGGCCTTCGGCGGTTCGCCCACGTTGTACCATACCTATTTCTTCGTGGACCACCCGGAGGCTCGCGCCCCGGTGCAGGAAGCCTTTGGCGTCTTTGCGCGGAACGAGAAGCGTGTGGCCGGTTTCCGCCCACGGCCGTTTTGCGCCGTCGTGTGGAACGACCTGGACCCACCGGGCCACGCGCGCCAGGGGCACTTGTGGAACTACAACGCCCGTTTGAACTCCTCGGGGGCCTTCGCCGCGTGCTTGGATCGGCACATCCAGGTCACGTCGCTGTTGAAGGAGGACCTGGGCTCGGCGGAGCGACTCAGCCGCTACGAGGTCCTCTACCTGCCGGACATCTGCATGCTGAGCGATCGACAGGTGGAGACGATTCGTCAGTTCGTGTGGCAGGGTGGCGGGTTGGTCATGACGTACGCCACATCGCTGTACGACGCAAGCGGCCGGCGTCGCCAGGATTTCTCCTTGGCCGAACTGGCCCCGGTGCGCCCGGTCGAGCCCAATGCGGCGACGAGGGAAAAGATGGCGGCCACGACGGTTTTCGGCGGCACGTGGGATGTCTACTTTCGGGCGCGGCCTGGCCAATCTGTGCTGAGTCCCCCGCTGGCCGACCGGTTGATGCCGGCGACGCCCTACCAGCCCGTCGCACCGCGGCCCGGCGGCCGGGTGGTGGCCGACGTGGTCCTGGGCTGGGAGTCCGAAGCGTTGTTTCCCGCGCTGGTTGTGTCGCGCTATGGCAAGGGCAAGGTCGCTTACGTTTCCGGCGCGCTGGGGGCCATGTACCGGCAAACGCACTTGCGCGAGCTGGCCGATCTGATCGCCGACGTAGTCCGCTGGGTCAGCCCCCGCGGGTTGCCCTACGAGATCGATGCCCCGACGGGCTTGATGGCCAACATGACCGCGCGGGGCGGCACGCGCGTCCTGCATCTGGTCAACTGGACGGGCTCAAGAACCGAGAGGCCGATGCAGAACGCCTACTACGTGCCACCGGTGCGTGACGTGCACATCCGGTATCGGCTGCCGCACGGCAAGAGCCTGGGGGCCGTACGCTTGTTCGTACCGGCCCCGAGCCGACATCACGTCGAAAAGGGCATCCTGCACATCGAGTTGCCAGAGGTCGATGCGTACCAGGGTGTGGTGATCGAACTGGATTGAGCCGTGGCAACGCCAGGCGCGGCTGGACGTACCACGCTCCACCGGCCATGGCCTGGGAACCGCTGGCCGGAGGGTGAGTCCCGCGGCGGGCGTAGCTTGGAGGGGGCCCAGCCCACGCCCCTGGTGCCGCGACCGTGGGCCTCGTGACCAAATTCCGCGGGGTATGCGGCGCAACTGGCGAGTCCCTGCCCGAGGCCGGGGATGCAGTCCTGTCGGCCCCAGGGGGCGGATTGTCGCGTCGGTTGGCCAACGCTAACATAGACGGCAAAAGGGACCGTGACAGGAGGTATGACGGTGGCTTTGGCTGTAGACGCCGTGCATGCAGGGGATTGCATCGAGCTTTTGCAGAGGATACCTGCTGGCAGCATCCACCTGGCTTTCGCCGACCCGCCTTTCAACATCGGCTACGAGTACGATGTCTACGATGACCGGCGCGAGGACGACGAGTATCTGACCTGGTCCCGCCGTTGGATCGGCCGGGTTTTCCGCGTGTTGAAGCCGACAGGCACGTTCTGGCTGGCCATCGGGGACGAATACGCCGCTGAGCTGAAGTTGGCGGCCCAGGAGGCTGGTTTCACTTGCCGCAGCTGGGTGATCTGGTATTACACTTTCGGGGTCCATTGCCGCTACGGGTTCGCCCGCTCGCACACCCACCTGTTCCATTTCGTCAAGGATCCCGGGCAGTTTACATTCAACCATCAGAATCCGGCTGTGCGAGTGCCCTCGGCGCGGCAGCTCGTTTACGCCGACGCCCGGGCCAATCCCAAGGGCCGTCTGCCCGACAACACGTGGATCCTCCGGCCACAGGATGTACCCGGCGGTTTCCCGGCCAACCATGACACCTGGTATTTCCCGCGTGTGGCCGGCACGTTCAAAGAGCGCGAGGGGTTCCATGGCTGCCAGATGCCCGAGCAGCTTTTGGGGCGGATCATCCGCATCTCCTCCAATCCAGGGGAACTGGTGCTGGATCCCTTTGCCGGCAGCGGCACGACGTTGGCGGTGGCCAAGAAACTGGGACGCCAGTGGATCGGGATTGAATTGTCCAAAGATTACGTGGGGCGGATCAACAAGCGGCTGGCCCAGGCACGGCCCGGCGATCCGCTGGACGGCGCAGAAGACCCGCTCCGCAGTGCGCCACCCACCCAGAAGGGCAAAGCGCGGCCGGACCTGCGCCGGTCCGTACCTCGGCGGGGCCGGCGCACGGAACGCGCGGCTCGCATGCGCCAGGAGATCCAGCGGGGTGTGGTGGCGGCGTATCGGGCGACCTGCCAGGGGCTGTCCACCGATCACATGCTGGCCGACCCGGAACGGAATGCCGAGTTCATCGATCACTGCAAATGGTTGAACATCCCCGGCGACGCCGCGGTCTGGAACCAAACCCTGCTGCGCGTGCGCAAGCAAGGCCGACTGCCGAAGATGCCCAACACTCGCCACCGGATGCCGCTGGAACAGATGGACGAGTTCCTGTTCGGCAGCGAAGTGGCGCTGCAACAGTTGAGTACGGACTTCGGCGTAACGCTGGACGGGATCCTCTGCGATCCGGAATTGGCGGCACAGTTCGACCAGCTCGCCGAACAGTTCGCCCCGGGCCATCCGGTCTTCAAATATCGCTGGGGAGCCCTGGCCCTGCGCAAACGGGCCAAGACGGCCAGGCGACGGGCTGCCGACTGCCGCCAGTGGCTCACTGCTGCGCTGCCCCGAGCCCGATCGATCGATCGCGTCGATCCCGCCCAATGGGATACCCCCGGCGTGTTCGTCCTCCTGGGGCGCGGACGGGTGCCGCTCTACGTGGGCGAGACGTTCCACTTGGGCCCGCGGATCCAACAGATCATGGGGATCCCGGCATGGGAAGCCTTGGAGCCGGAAGCCGTGCGCCTGCTGCCGGATGACCGCCGAGTATGCCTGGGGTTGAAATCGGTGCTCATCCAGCGACTCAACCCAGCCCTCAACTGGCGGCTGCTGGTGCCCGAGCCTGAGCTGGAACCGGTCGCCTGATTCCCTCGGGCGAACCCGAACGCTGGGGACGTCTGTGGCAACCGGCGCGGGTCGGTCCGCCCCCTGCCAGCCCCGGCTTTCCCGCTCCAGATGTTCCACAGCCTCTTTGCACGGCGATCGGCGAACACGCCGCGAATGCTGGCCAGCCCGCATTGTTCATGATCTCGCAGGCCGCAGCGAGCAGACACAGCCTCTGCCGGAACTACGGTGGCTAGGCCGACGAGCGAACTGAAGCACAGTGTATGCCACGTCGAATCACCCTTGCGCTGTTCCGCCAACAGTTTGCGCGACCTTGTTCCGGCCTACGTGAAGAATCCGCGCCAGGCGCAGCTCCGGCCTTCCATCCCTCGTAATGCGGGCACGGATTCAGCGGTCGGAGAGTACCGATGGCCCATGAAAGGCAGACGGGAATACCCCCAGCGTTGCAAACCGGCGGGGTGCAATGGACCTTGCCGTGCGTCACAAGTGGGACAAAACGCGCAACGATCTGGGCATCGTAGATGTCCCGAAATGTGAGTTTTGCCGCACGAGCGGGCCTCACCGGTCGAGCCTGCGAATCGACGGGCAAGGAGGCCCATCCTGCGTTTCCATTCTGCAACGTCGGGTACCGCTTCACGCTTCGGGTGGCTCGCGCAGGGCCAAGGCGCCGGTGGGGCAGGCCGCCACGCACTGGGCGGCCGTTCGGCTCAGGGCCTCTTGGAGGGAGCGGTTGAAGGGGACGCCCACCCGTACGTCAAAGCCGCGGCCGATGAAGGTCAAGCCGAGCGGCTCGCCGGCCCGTTTGGCGATTTCGATGCATAGCCCGCAGTCGATGCACTTGCCCGGCTCGTAGATCACCTCACCATGATGGTCGACCAGCTGAAACCGGGCCCGCGGGCCCCGGTAGCGGTTCGGGTCGGCGCCGTACCGTTCGGCGTAACGTTTCAGCTTGCATTGGGTCAGTTTGCGGCAGTCGCAATGGAGGCAGCGGGCGGCCTGTTCGGCCGCTCGGGCGACGGGCAGGTCGGCTGACGAAGGCAACGGCTGTCGCGGAGCAGGGCTGGCAATCTGGACCAACTGGACCAGTTCCTCCTGCTCCAGTCGGCCCAGGCGAGAGGAGAACGGACGGCCGGGGCCGTGTATGGGACGGCCGGCCAGGTACCGGTCAATGGCCCCGGCCGCTTCTTTTCCATCGGCCACGCTACGCACGACCAGACATTGGCCGCGCACTGCGCATCCGGCGGCGAACAGCCCCGGGCGGCTGGTCTGAAACGTCCCTCGGTCCACCTGAATGCCCCGCGGCGATGCCTCCAAGCCCCATTGTCGAACCCTTTGGGGATCGATCTTGCCGCAGGCTACCAGCACGGCGTCGAACCCTGTTTGGAGATCATCCAGGGACGGGTCTTGGCCCACCTCCGTTTCCCATCGCGTTTGTATTCCCAGGCGAAGGATCTGCTGGATTTCGTGATCCAGCACATCGCGCTGCAGTTCCTCCTCGGAGAACTGGCACCGCAGCCGTCCTCCCGGTTCGGGCTGCTTATCCAACAGCGTCACCTGGTGGCCTTTTTGGCGCAGGTAATAGGCGGCGGCCAACCCCGTGGGCCCCGCGCCGACGACCGCCACGCGCTTTCCCGTTTGCGGGCTGCATTCAGGCAGGTAGGGGTTCGGGGAGGCCAAATCGGCATCGGCGGCCACCCGTTTCAGCTCGCACACGGCCACAGGCCCGTCGGCAGCCCCGCGACGGCAACCCTTCTCGCACGGTTTGGGACACACACGGCCCAGCACGGCAGGCAGAGCGATATCGCGCTTGATCGTCACGATCGCTCGCTGCAGATCGAGTCGGCCGATTTGCCGCAGCATCAGCGGAATGTCCATGTGGGCCGGACAGGCGAAATGACACGGGGCCAGGCAGTCGCCCGCGTGATCACTCAGCAACAACTCCAGCGCCGTCCGCCGCACCTGGTGCACTTCGGGCGTTTCGCTTTCCACCTCCATACCGTCTTCGGCCCGCGTGCCGCAGGCAGGGACCATCCGTTGCGAGCCTCGCAGCTTGACCATGCACACCAAACAGGACGTGCTGGGCGGGTAACCTTCCAGGAAACAGAGCGCAGGGACATCGACGCCCAGTTCCCGGGCCGCGTCCAAGACCGTGGCGCCGGGCGGCACCTGTACGGGCTTTCCGTCAATGGTGAGTTCTGGCATGTGAACCGTTGTTGCAAACCATGGGGTTTCCACTGCCATTTGCCCCGCAACATCAACAGGGGGTCAACGGCCCGGCGTAACCCGCCCGTCGCACGCGCCATCTGGTGGAATTATACCCGTGCCGAGCGTTCCGGACAGTCGCCCCGAGGCAGGCCGTACGGCTGGGCCATGGGGCGATGAGCCGGTCATCGGGGATTGTTGTCCCTTTGGTTGCGGCGGTGCTCCAGACTGGCAAGATCGGCGCGGCCTGCGCCGGGAAGTTGCTCGGCGCAGGGATCGAGGCGGCACCTTTGGCCCCGCCTCGGGTTACGATACATGGTCACGCGGCATCGAGTGTCGCAGCGCGGGAGCGCGAAGGCTGCGGCCATGGGCGCGGCGAGCCTCACAACCCGCCAAGACCCTTCTCCACGCCTCCATTTCCTCGGCCAGGCTTGCTGCCGGACAGACAGCATACCTCACCATCCATCGTGGCCAGGTAGAGGCGGCCGGCCGCCGCGATAAGGCCATCGAAGACCGGTGGGCTGGGCAGACGCTGGCGGCTGAGGATCTTTCCGTCGTCAGTGGACAGGGCGCAGAGCACGCCGCCGTGCCGGCCTTCCCACGTGCCGGCCGGATCGTCGCTGCTCAAGACGTCGGGCGGCCCAGCCACCCAAAGGGTGTCGCCGGCCAGGACCATTGCGCGAGCCCAGACGGGCAGTTTCCGGGTCCAGCGGTATTGCTTTGCTGGGGCACGCCGGGCCCCGCGCCGTGCGGCGCGATTCGCCGCCTCTTCGTCCCGTGGCCATTCGGTGGCGAAGGCCTGGTACCAAGTATGCCGGCGTTGGGCATCCCGCGTGGGGTTGTAGTGGAACACCGTGGCCCCATCGATGCCCACGTGGGCTCCGTGATGGACGTACTGGTTGCGTCCGAAACCGTAGACGCCCGACGGCCCGACCACCAGCAAACGGCCCGCCGGCAGGCGGTTACCTGCGCGTGGCCAGCCTCCGTAGTTGGTACCCATCAACGTGCCGATCATCCAATAGGTGCGGTGCCACCACGTGTCATCCAGGAACCCCGCCGCACTGAACAGGTGCGGTACGTCGGGCGGTTGGGGACGGCCTTCCAGATCGAAGCGGCGGTGGCGCATGAAGACCGACGTACCGTCGCAGGAAAGTACGTCGGGCAGGGCCCCCGGCATATTGGTCCCCTGGACCACATCCCTGCGCTGGTAACCCGTCTCCGGATCCCGGTCATCAATGACCGTTTCCGAAAGCAGCTGGCCTGTGGTCGCCTCCAGGCGGCAGAGACGGATGCCGCCGTCCAGATAGGACGAGCGGCCTGCGGCACAATAGACGACGCCCTCGTGCACCAGCACGCTGCCATGGACCGGCCACAGCGATTCCAGCTGGTCGCAAGCGATGATCCTTTGCTCGTCCGGAGCGGCGCGGAACCGCCAGGCCAACGCGCCGTCCGAAGCCCGGAGACAGTAGACCCAGCCATCGGCACAGCCGAAAAACACCCGTCCCTGCCAGAACGTGGGAGGCGAATCGACTCGCCCGCCCGCGGTAAACTGCCAAAGCGGCTGGCCGTTTTCAGCATCCAGTGCATGCACCGTGTGGGCATGGACTTGAGCGACCAGCAGCTTCCCGTCGGCCACGACCACGCTGCTCAGCCGACCGCCGAGCCGCTCCTTCCACGCCACGTCCACGCTCGCGGGCACCGCACTCGGCGTGGCGCCGCTGCGCGCCGGATCGTGGCGAAATGTGGGCCAGTCGGTTGCGGGTCGAGGGTTGCGGGTTGCCGGTTGAGGGTCGACGGTCCCCAGTTCGTCGTAGACCGGGCCGCGTTCCAACCGCGATTTCGCTTTTGGCTCCCGACCCTGGGCGCTCGGCCCCCCGCTGAAGCAATTGAAGCCCGTCAGTTTCGACCGGATGAAACACGCGCAGGTGTGGGGCGGCACGTAGAGCAGTCCGTTGCAGGGCATCACGCCATATTGGCACGTCCCCCGCGTCCAATGATGAGGGACGGGCACACCCGTGGCCAAGTCGATGAATTCCACTCCTGAACGGCCCAGCACCAGGTATCGGTTGGTGGCCTTGTTGCGATAGCACCGTTGGTGGCCCATGCCGGGATTGAAGAACTGCTGGTCTTTCGGCCGCGTGCGTTTCACTTCGCCCGTTTTCGGATCACGGCCTTCGGTCACGCCGGGATCGCGGGCGCGCACCAGGTTTCCGGTCCACACCAGCCCGTCGGCCACCAACACGTCAACCGGCGCGTTATAGCATTCCCGGCAGGGAGCGCTCCACAGCCGCCGGCCCGTGTCGGCGGAGAAGGCCACGAGCTCGCCCGCCGGAGCCTGGCCGCCTGCGCTGGTGACGATCCACTCCACCTGACGCTCGCTCCGGTCGGGCGATTTCTTCTGGCTGACCGCCCGGTCGGCTGACAGGACCACGTCACCGTAAACGACCAGCGTCGGGGCGGACCAGGCCGGCCGGCTGCGGCTGGTGGGACGCTCCGCCCGCCACAGCTGTTTGCCCGAAGCGGCATCCAGACAGATCACATAATCGGGGTTCTGGAAGAAGACGCGCCCGCCGCTGGTGGCCAACGTGGTGGGCATCAGCTCGCTGGTATCGGCGTCGCGCCTTTCCCACAACAGGCGGCCGGTGGCCGCCTCCAGCGCCACGATGCGCTTCGGCGGCGGGTTGTCCACGTAAGGCGGCCGCTGTGGTCGCACTTCGGCCAACCCAGGCC
>DQVB01000357.1 GCA_015661985.1 Planctomycetota bacterium
CGGAGGGAGGGGAGACCGGGTAACCGGTCTTCCCTACCCCTATCTGCAAATTCCGGGCTACCGCAAGTTCTTGACTCCCAGGGCGGGCTAGTCGGGGGGGGCCTTCAACTCCCCGTGCGCCTTGTACAGACTCGCGGGAATGGGCAGAAGTCGCTCGGTGTTGGAGCCACGACCCCAGCCGAGGGGAAGCCGGACGCCTGGTTCGGTGTAGAATGCATCGTACGTAATACGTAATTCGTATCGACGGAACTGAGAATTGGCAAACAGTGGGCCGAGTCTGCGTTTCTGGGGCATCGTCTCGGGCCAGCACGATGGAAGGAGAGGCTTGGTCCCAGCCGGTTTGCCTGCGCAACGCGTTTGTTCGGAGGCGGCCCAATGAAAGACACGCCGGCTGGAATGAATACGGAGATGGAGCACGCGATTTGCACGCTGTTGGGCGCGACGGAGAGCGTCATGTGGCGCACGGACGTCACCTTGCGGGTCGTTTGCTCCGTGGGTGGGCCAGCCAAGTGGGCGGATGCGGAGGGTGGAAGAGACTTGACCGAGTATTTCGGGCTGGATTCACTGGACGGCCCGGTTACGTCCGCCCACCGTGCGGCCCTGGCAGGCCGGTGTGGCTCGTGTCGGCACTCGTGGATGGGCAAGCCCTATTGGCTATCAGTGGCCCCGGTGCGCGGGGAGGGGGGACAGATCGTGGGTTGTGCCGGCTTCGGCCATCCCATAACCGAACAGCCGCGTCTGGAGGAGGCCCTGGCCGACCTGGAGGATCGCTATGACGAACTGCTGACGGCCACGACCAGTTATCGGTACACGGTGAAGTTGGACAACGGCGTACCGTTGCAGACCGAGCATGGGGCGGGCTGTGTCGCCGTGACCGGCTACAAGCCTGAGGAGTACACGGCGGACTCGGATTTGTGGATTTCCATGGTCGCTCCGCGGGATGTGGCCATGGTGCGCCGGCACATCGATCGGCTATTGGCGGGGGAGGAGTTGCCACCGCTCGAACATCGCATCATCCGCAAGGACGGCCAGGTTCGGTGGGTCCGCGACACCATCGTGCGCCATTGCGACAACCAAGGACGCTTGGTCCGCTATGACGGCCTGGTCGAAGATATTACATGGCGCAAGCATGCCGAGGCGGAGTTGCGCGATCGCGACCTGCAGCTGGCCGCCGCCCAGAAGATCCAGCAGCGATTCTTGCCGTCACAGTCGCCCCGGTTTCCCGGCCTGGAGACGGGCGCCGCGTTTGTGCCCGCCCAGTTTGTCGCAGGCGACTACTACGACTACTTCACCATGCCCGGTGGCTACGCGGGGTTCGCTGTGGGAGACGTGAGCGGCCATGGTTTCGCCCCAGCCCTGGTCATGGTCTGTACCCACATGCTGTTTCGGATCCTCGCCCATACCACGACCGACGTGGCTCGCATCCTCAGCCTGGCCAACACGGCCCTGATCCGCGAAATCGAAGACGACCGGTTCGTCACCGTGCTGCTAGTGCGGATCGATCCAAGCAGCGGGTGGCTGGTCTATGCGAGTGCCGGACATCCGGCCGGATACGTGCTGGACAGAGATGGCCAAGTGAAGGCATCGCTCGACAGTACCGGGCTGCCTCTTTCCGTGGTGCCTGAGGCAGACTACGGCGTCGGATCACCGGTCACCCTGGAGCCCGGCGACACGGTGCTGCTGGTAACCGACGGAGTAACCGAAGCGCATGGGCCGATGGGCGACATGTTCGGCGTCCAGCGCATGTTGGCCGTGGCCCGGGCCAATCGCCATCAAAAGGCCGCGCGGATCGCCCAGGCGTTGTGCGATGAAGCGGCCCGTTTCGCGGCCCCCGAAGCGCGCGAAGATGACCTCACCGCTGTGGTCGTCAAAGTAACCGGACAAGGTCATCCGGCTGTGGGGCGCTAGGGGCTTGTTACTTGCGGATCTGCGCGCTGTGCGCCGATCTTTTGTGTTCTGGGTGACAGGCTGGAAGCCTGTCCCACGTTAGGAGCGAGCCCAAACCAGCAGGGCACCGGCGGCCCACGGATTCGACCGTCGCCGTTTGTTCCGCCCGTACCGGCGTGGCGTGGTTCCCGCGGCCCATCGTCACGATCCTTCCCGGGAAGACGCTTCTGCCCGGGCGCCGGAGGAAGCTTCCTCCGCGTGAGGGCTTTGGCCGTCAGCCCGGGCGGCTGGTGTTTTTGGCTTCAGCCGGCGCCCGTCACGGATTAGCCAATAGCGGTTATCGCGAGGCACCAGGCGATCGTCGATGTGTTGCAGTAGCTTGGAGACGCAGAGCTTGTTGACCGTCGTTTCCCGCTCGTACGCCTCCTCGCGCAAAGCCTCATACACGCTGGCCGGTACACGCACCGTGATCACTCGGATCTCCTCCGTCCGTTTCGCCGGGGGAGTGGATACTCGGCGGAGTTCCCCCAGCATCCGCTGGATCTGCTCGTAGGTCTCCGATCGTTCGAACTCGGCCAGCTCCTCCGGCACGGTGAACGTGCTTCGGATCACGCCGTCCAGGCCCAAGATCTGCTCGAAGAACACTTCCCAATGGGGTCGGGATAGGAACATTTCCTGGGCCATACGGTAAACCAACGCCTCTTTGTCTCCCTGCGGCCGGCTCACTGTCTCATCCATCCGACGTCCTTTCCGAACCAAAGGGGGCAGCAGCTGATCCTCTCTGCCCGGGGCGGACAACCCGGGCTGACGGCCCCGGGGCCGCCTATCTGTCGAGCTCCTGGTACGCCCGTCCTCTGCGTGGCCGGGCCCCCGATGCCCACCCCACCGACAGCGGTTTGCCCGAATCATACGCCCCGCGACAAAACCAACCCGAATGGCCGCGTTTGGGCAAGGAGCTCCGTTCCGACCAGCTGCTTACGATTTAGGCACCATGCCGCAACGGCAGGCACCCGACCCAAAGCTGGGCCGATGAGTTGGTGGGGTTTACATATACCCAAAAGTGTTATGTGCTGCATATTTGGGCAGCCAAGCATTCTCGTTTTCTCAAATGTCCATCATGCCTGGGCTGTCGCACCGTTCCGGTCATCTCCGATACCCCAGCTTGTGGGCTCGACTGAGGAACTCAACACCCTCTGCGCCACGGCCCAGAGGCAAGAGCGTGCGACCAAAAAGCCTACTGCCCGGGAGATCACCGCCGACCGGTAGAACAAAGCCCGATGGGGCGGTAGAGTTTGAGCCGTGGGGCCTCCAGGCCTTGCAAGAGAGAAACAGGGGGCAACCGAACGCCGTGGCCGTGGCCGCCTGAGGCGGCGCGCCACGCCGTTTGTCGCCCCAGAGGTCCCGCGAGGAGTCGGGGGTATGAGGGGGATGCTATTGGCTGCAGTGGTGGCGACCCTGGTGCTTGCCGCAAAAGGGCAAGTTACGGGGGCCGAAGTGGTTTGGCCTGGGGCCGAGTGGCCTGTGGCCCAACCGGCAGCCGTGGGCATGGATGCGGCGACGCTGGAAGAGGCGCGCCGTTACGCCCTCACTGGTAGCGGCTCCGGCATCATTACCCGCCACGGCCGGCTGGTCATCGCTTGGGGGCACCTGAAGCGCCGTTACGACCTCAAATCGACTACCAAATCGATCGGCTCCATCGCCTTGGGCCTGGCCATCGCCGACGGCAAGCTCCGTCTGGAGGAGCGGGCCGCGCGACATCATCCATCGCTGGCCGTGCCGCCGGAGTCGAATCGGCAAACCGGTTGGATCGACCAAATCAGCGTGCTTCAACTTGCCACGCACACGGCTGGTTTCGAAAAACCGGGCGGGTACACGAGGCTCATCTTCGCCCCGGGAACGAAATGGGCTTACAGCGACGGCGGCCCGAACTGGTTGGCCGAATGCATCACACTGGCCTACAGGCGCGACGTGGCCGAGCTGTTGTTCGACCGCGTCTTTCGACACCTGGGCGTGGGGCGGGACGACCTGACCTGGCGGCACAATGCCTACCGCGAGGCGACCATCGAAGGCATTGCCCGCCGGGAATTCGGCTCCGGTGTCCATGCCAACGTGGAGGCCATGGCGCGGATCGGCTACCTCTACTTGCGAGGCGGCCAGTGGCGAGGCCGTCAGATCTTGCCGCGCTGGTTTGTACATGCGGCTGGCCGGCCAGTGCCGTCGGTC
>DQVB01000234.1 GCA_015661985.1 Planctomycetota bacterium
CCCGCGGTGTGCTGGGAGCGGCCCGCCCGGGCCCTTGGCAAGGGGCCAGCGATCGGGTAAAGTCCGGCATGCCAGGTGCGACCCAGGCGGCGCAGCCGCAGGAAGATCGGCCCTCCCGACCCGCCGTCCGCTGGCCCGCGCCGACCCCCCCGGCGCCGGTTGGATCGTGCCCCCGTTGAAGGGAAGGATGTGGTCCGGACATTCTCCAGGAGACAGATCATGGAGTGCAACAAACAGCGCAATCTGGCTTCGTGCAATTGCACGTATGAGCCTTGCCCGCGCAAGGGCATCTGCTGCGAATGCCTCAGTTACCATTTGAAAAGCCGTCAGCTCCCGGCTTGTTGTTTTCCGGCCGATGCGGAACGGACATACGACCGGTCCTTCGAACACTTCGCTCGACTGGTTAACGCGGCCCGCAGGTGACCGCCGGCGCGCGGGGCCGTGGAGCCGTGCCGGAATGGCGTGACCGTTTTGGCTGTTGTGGTGCAGGCGTTTCGCCTGCGATTCCCGGCAGCCGAGACGGCTGCACCACAGTGCTTCGATCAACTCGTTTTGTTGCGCCGCCTCACGGCTTCCGTCAAGCGGCGAAGGGGTGTCCTTTGTGGTCAGCTGCGTTCTCGGAGGGTGCGACGAGACTTTTGCGCTACGGCGGAGCGGAGGAGTTCCGACCCGATCCGGCACTACCAGATGGTGCGCAATGACCACATCGCTCGAGCGGTGGAAAACGGCGTTTATTTCCTGCGCGGGAACAGTGTCGTTCCCGGACGCAGCCTGGAAGGGCTGCGCGAGGTGGGCTTTGGCTACGGCGACAGCTACGTGCTGAACCCGAACGGCATGGTGGTGGCCGCCGCGGGTCTATACCAAGAGTAGCTGAGGGTCTATCACCTCGATCTGAACCTGAAGCACCGCAGCCGGCTGGCTCACCGCAGTGCCCGTTCGGCCGCTGCGCTGCTGGAGCCCCTTCAGGAGGCCCTGGGCGTGCGAAGGGGGGCGAACTGACGGGCCCCGAAACGGACAGCCTCGCCAAAGACGGACGGCTACATCCGGACGGAGCGGTGCCGGGCGCCGCCCTATCTCGCCCCCCAGGAAGCGGCCACGCGTCCGAGGCACGCTACTGGTCGAGGGTGCGGATCTTCAGGTTGCGGAAGTAAATGGGTACCCCACCATGTTTGCCTTGCAACCCAATATGCCCCTTGGTGGGCAGTTGGGCCAGCGGTTTGCTGAGCCAAGGTGGGATGGGGCTCCCGTCCGGATTGGTCTTGGCCGAGGTCCAGCGGCGCATGTCGATCTGGGTGACCTGCTTGCCGTTGAGGACCACCGAGATCTTCGGCCCCTGACAGGTAATGGTCATCCGGTTCCATGTTCCCGGCCGGCGCACATTGCTCATGCGCGGCGCCTCGTGCCCGAAAATGGCGCCGCAATGCCAGCTTTTCGGGGCTCGCGCCCAACGCGGGGCGAAATCGTCAGCGATTTGGATCTCCACCGAATTGGGGATGAAGTTCTCCACATCGCTGCAGTAGACGAACACGCCACTGTTGGACCCGCTTGCGTTCTTGAATTCCAGATCGAGGATGAAGTTCTCGTACTGCTTGCGCGTCCAGATGCACCGGTCTTCGGTGGCCGTGAGCACCCCGTCCTGGAACGACCAGACGCCGGGCGGGTAGATGGCGTTGCTCAAATCAGGGGCAAACAGGTCCTGCCATTGGGAAGAGTCGGGATGCTCGGCTGGTTGGCCGCCCACCAGGACCGGCGACCACCCCAGACCGATCAGCAGAACGGCCAAGGAAGGGGACCATCGTTCAGCTCGCATTGCAGTGTCCTCCCGTAGTGTGTTGGGCCAGCATCATTCCGGGTGAAGGTGTCCGGCTCCACCCGCTCTCCGGACCGCCAGACTGGTGCCACTATAACGCGCCCGCAGCGAGATGTCACGCGGATTGCCCCCCACGCAACATCCCCCGACCATCAGCCGAGAACCGAAGCGGATCTGCAGGTGAGGTTCGCCGGCCAGCGGCGGTGGCCCGAACGGGCCGATTCCCCGGGCACCACCCCCTTTGGACGTCGCTGTCCGGCGCGATACAATAGGCCGTCGATCCAGTCCCGGGCCGAGCCCGGGGCCCATTCCGACCAATTTGACTGGGAAAGGAGCAGCCATGGAGCCATTCGAGTCCGCTGACGCCGTTCTGGATTTCGCCATCGGCCGGGAAGAGGAAGCAGCCCGTTTCTACACCGAGCTGGCCGAGAAGATCGGTGGGCCGATCAGTCAGGTTTTCCGGGATTTCGCCAGGGAGGAACAAGGGCACAAGGCCAAGCTGATGGCCGTCAAGTCGGGCAAGAAACTCGCGCCCGCGGAAAAGCAGATCATGGACCTCAAGATCGGCGATTACCTGCTGGACGTCGAACCCGAAGGGGAACTGGACTACCAGCAGGCCCTGGTGATCGCCATGAAACGAGAAAAGGCCGCCTTCCGGCTGTACATGGACCTCTGCCAGTCGGTAGATGACGAAAGCCTAAAGGATCTGTTCCTGGGTCTGGCCCAGGAAGAGGCCAAACACAAACTGCGCTTCGAAATCGAATACGACGAGCATATCCTCAAGGAAAACTGACCGGCCGTCCTCGCCTCACGGTCCTTGTTTTACGCTCCGCCCTGCAGGCGGGCATCGCCAGCGGACCAGTTCGATCCGGAAGTCTTGGCCGCGCCAACCGCCGGGGCCAGCGTAGGAGTAGGCCGTCACGAGCGTGCCGTCGTCCAGTTGCACCGTCGGGCCGAACCCGCCGCCGCTGATCGAATCGTCCGGTGTCTTGGTATCCAGCATGATCCGATCATGGCGGAAGTCGAACTCGAAGCCATCGTCGGTTTCGCGCCCCAGCACGCAGCGTACGCCCAGCGGCCGCTCGTTCGGCGGCACGGCCGCCCGCAACGTGAAGGTCATGAGCAGTCGTCCGTCCTGCAAACGCAGGATCGCCGGATACATCTCCCCGTAATAGCTGCCCAGTTCCTCCATGCGCCAGTTGCGACCGCCGTCGCGCGAGCGGAACAGAACCAGCCGCTCATACTGATCCAGCTTCTCCTGCGGTACCTTGGTGCCTGGGATGGGCGGAAACAGTTTTTGATCCACTCGGAACAGGCCCAAGAGGTCCCCGTTGCGAGCCTGCCAGAAAACCGTCTCGCCCATGATCGGCCACCAAAGCCGGCTCGTATCGACGCCGGCGAAACGGCAAGCGAGCGTTTTGTCCCAGGTGCGGCCGCGGTCGCGCGAGCGCCACAAATAGCTTACGCCCTTCGGTGCTGCCACCCCAAGGATCACCGTGCCGTCCTGCAGCTCCAGCACGTTGCGGCTGGTGACGACCGCCGCCTTCTCGGCCGCTCCAGGCACATCTTCCCAGCCGATCTTCATGCTCTGCCACGTGTGGCCGCCGTCGGTGGAGCGATGCAGCAAGCTGTAGACGTAGCCTTCTTTGTTGCGCACGTCTTGTTTCAGGAAATGAACGGTGATCAAGAGCGTGCCGTCGCTGAGGATCGAAAAGTACGGTTCACGTCCCACGAGCGGCAGCACTTGCCGCTTCGACCACGTGCGGCCGCCGTCGCGCGACCGCCACAGAAGCATGTCTTCGCGGATGCCGCCGTCGATCGGCCGGTGGGATGCATCGAAGGCCACGATGAACAGCTCACCGTTGGGCAACTTGGCGATACACGGCTTGTAGTCGCCCTGCTTGCCCAGGGACACCCGTTCGCAAGCGATCCGAGCGGGCAACTTCTTGGGGTTGCGCACTTCGATCCAGCCTTTTGTCACCTCACCGGCACTGGCCGGCGCGCCGGCCACGGCGACGAGCATGGCCCAGATCAAGGGAACCGCCACCTGCCGTGCTGAGGCGGCGCCATACGCAAGGGCATTCAAGCTGTTCATCGTGGCTCCTTTCGCGTTGGGTTCGACACTTCGGCTCCTTTGTCACGGATGCGACGGTAGCAGTATTCGTTCATCAACGCCACAGCTCCGAGATCGCCGTGGTCTTTGGCCACTTCAACATAGGCCTGCAGGGCGTCGCGTATGGCGGTGCGGGCCGCTTCAATGTGGCGGCGGGCTTCGGCCGCTCGACCCGCCTTTTCCGCACGCGCGGTGGCCCCGTAGGCTTCGGCGGCGTCCAAATAGCGGACGGCGAAGCGCAGCCGGCCGACGAAGTAGCGCAGCCA
>DQVB01000236.1 GCA_015661985.1 Planctomycetota bacterium
AAGGGCATTTCAAACAGGTGCAGAAAGCCTACGTAGGGGATCTGATAGCTCCACTTGGGATAGGAATAGTAGTTCCACATTTCCCAGAACCACGCACAGATGAGGCAGCCCACAGAGAGGGCCAGCACGGGGCGCCAATCACCGCGCGCCGTGTAGTCCAACAGCGAGGGTTGGCGGCGCCACACATTGATCGGCTCGAGGATACAGTAGACAGCACCCCAGACGAAAGGAAAGAAGTACTGTGGCCAGGCCAGCAACAAGGCCAACATGGCCCAACCGGAGACGAACAACGCGAGCAACAGCGGGCGTGACGGGACGACCACCGGCCCAGGGCCCAGCCGCCTCAGCCAGCCGAAGGTGCCAGCCAACTCGGCCGACCCAAAGACCGCCGGAATCACCGTGGAAAAACTCACCGTGCAAAGCACGAAATAGGCCAGGTCCGAAAAATGCTCCACACCGTGGTACATCCAGTTCTGGGTACGCAGGTTGAAAAGCTCGAACAACCACCACGCCGGGGCGGAGACCAGGAACAGTCCCACATACGCCCGCCCATTCCGCACCAACAGCGAATGGCCCTTGCGTAGCGCGACCAGGCCATCCACTGTCAGGCAATAGCCTAACCACAAGGGGAAGAACGCCCAATGGGTGCGCAAACCCGGCAAGCACCAGTTGACGGGCCAGAACACAGCCACCAGGCCGAGCCCCACCCAAAGGTGAATGGGCCAAAGCCTTCGCAGCCGTCCGCTTTGCTCCTGGCCGTTCGTCCCACCGTAGACCTTGTCCGCAACTGGCATCTTGTCGCTCCCACAGCGCCGCCCTGTCGCTGTTTCCGCTGGCAACCGGTTCCCATTGCCAGCCTTGGCATCGGGCGGCACGCACAACCAAAGACTCTGCCGAGCCGGGGTTCGCTGCGGCCACAAGCGAAACACGCTCGACTCGAGCCAGGCCGCAAAAGTGGCGCCGTCCGATCAGGGCTCTGCTGCAAGACATTTTCGTGGCCGCTGCCGGGCCTGACAAGGCTCCGGCCGCGGTGTCGAGGGGGTGGTTCATCTTGCCCATCTTGCCCGGCTGTTCCCCCGGGTACGCCCGCCTGCCCGGCAGTGGCGGAGCGGTCCCTTGAACGCGGCCGTGGCCGCGGCTAGCCTTAGATGGTGCCGCGGCCGGGCCCACGGGCCGGTTGCTGGGCGGTGGTGTCAACGCTTTACGGTTCAAGCGCAGTGGAAAGGCTGAGATGATGAGTCGACGATTGCACGAAGTGCCGCGCCGGGCTTTTCTGAAGACGGCGGGGCTGGCGGCCGGCACGGCCGTGGCGGCCCCGCACGTGATCCCCGCAAAGGTGCTGGCTGCCCCGGGCCGCAAGGGAGCCAATGAGCGGATCTACGTGGGGCACATCGGGATGGGCGGCCGGGCGCGAGGGTTGTATCGGGAGATGGGGCCGCTGCGCGAGCGGGGCGAATGCCAAAGCGTGGCTGTCTGCGATGTGGACGAGAAACGCTTGGAGCGAGCAGCCAAGGAGGTCCCCGGGGCCGTGCCCTACCGCGACTACCGCTATATCCTCCAACGCGAGGACATCGACGCAGTGGTCATCGGCACGCCGGACCATTGGCATGGGGTCCAGTTCGTGCACGCGGCCGAGTGCCGCAAGCACATCTACTGCGAAAAGCCGGCCTGCTGCACGCTGGAAGAGAGCAAGGCCATGATCGAAGCGGCTCGCAAAACGGGGATCGCCTCCCAGATCGGCTCCCAGGGGCGGTCGCAGCCGGAAGCGTACCTGATGCACCGTTATCTGGTTAACGGGGTGATCGGCAAGGTGCATTGGGTCGAATGTTTCCACTACCCGAGTCCAGTGGACACCAGCCACACGCCGGACAGCGATCCGCCGCCCGAACTGGACTGGGACCTCTGGCTGGGGCCGTTGCGGTCGCGGCCGTATAACCGCCGTTATCTGCACGGGGTGTTCCGTTGGCTGTTGGAATCCGGTGGCGGCCAGATCCGGGACCGCGGAGCCCACGTGATGAGCTGCGCCATGTACTGGCTGGGGGCCGACGGCACCGGCCCGGTGGAGATCGAAGCCACAGGCACGCCGCCCAACCAGGGCCTGTGGGACAGTGCCGTGCTGATGAACGTCACCTACACCTTCAAGAACCCCGACTGGAAGATGACGTGGACCCAGATGTCCAACGAAGAGATCAAGCGACGGTTTCCCCCCGAGGAGCGTACGGGGGACGAACCGGGTGGGCGCATCACGCGACCCGGCTACGGGGCTGTGTACCATGGCGAGCACGGCACGTGCATGCATTGGGGCGGCGACGGAGGCACCTGGGTGGAAAAGAAGGTCCGCCAGTGGGAACCGCCCGCTGGAGCCAAAGACGTCTACCGCAGCCCTGGACACATGGAGGATTGGTTCGTGGGAATCCGCACGGGCAAGAAGTGCATCATGGATATCGAATGGGGAGCGGGCGTGGCCAACCTCTGCATCCTCGGCAACCTCGCCTACGTCCTGGGCCGCAAACTCCGCTGGGATCACGCCAGCTGGCAGATCCTGGACGACGAAGAGGCCCAACGGATGATCAGCCGCCCGCAGCGGCACCCGTATCACCTGTGAATCGCCCTGGAAGAATCGAGACCCGGAGGGATTGACCTGAGACGTGAACCGCCAGTTGAGGATATGACCATGGAACCGAAACTGACCCTGCAGTCATTACTGGAGAAGATCCAAAGCGACGATCCAGACGTGCGTACCGCCGCGTGGCTGGCCGCCGGATCGGTGGGTGCCTCGGCCCTGAAACCGCTGGCCGAACTGGTCGCCCACGGCGAGCTGGAGGTGGGCCGCGCGGCCAAGCGGGCCATGTGGAGAATCGTCCGAACCGCCGGGGCGCCGGGCCAGGAGTCGGCGCGCCGGGCAGTGGAGAATGCATTGGTGGATCTGCTGAGCGAAAGCACCCCGGATGGGGTCCGCCGCGAGGTGCTCTGGATGCTTTCGGAAATCGGAAGCGACGAGACGGTGGCGGCCATCCGGCAGATCCCGGGCATCCTGGAGAACAAGGCCATCCGGGAAGACGCTCGCTGCTGCGTGCAGCGGATCCCCACCCGAGCGGCCGTGCGGGCCTTGGCCGACGGCCTCGAGGCGGCGCCGGAGGATTTCCAGCTGGCCTTGGCCCAGGCCTTGCGGGCTCGCGGCGTCGAGGTGGACAAGGCGAAATACCCATGCGTGAAACTGGTGCCCACCAAAGAGACGAGCGTCAAACCCGTTAAATGACCGTGCGCCGTCCTGCCATGGGCGGCTCGGGAGGAATCCAGAAATACGGAGCACCAGGCACGAAACAAACACAAGACCTGTGCCGCTGCATCGTATCGGCAACACAGGATGAGATGGTTTGTCTGTGTCATTCGAATCTCGCACATTCGGATCTGCTTCGGATTTGGGGTTCGACATTCGGATTCGTCCCTGGAAGGGTCGCCGGATCGTCCCCGGTGATTCGTCCCCGGTGTTATTCAAGTCCTGACGCTCCGTGTGGCCGCCGTCGCGCGGTTGCCGGTCGCCTGGGGCGCGGCGGGGCGAGTGTTCCCGGCCGGCGGCCGGCCGCGTGTCCGGCCATGGCCACCAGGCGTGCGGAGGATGGCCGAAAAACAGGAGTTGCCAGGGCGCGGAGCCTTGTGCCACAGATGACCCAAGCCTTGAAGGAGCAACCGTGATGGGCCTTGTGTGGTTCATCCTTATCGGACTGATAGCAGGGTGGTTGGCCGGCCAGATCACCCGGGGCAGCGGTTTCGGGCTGCTGGGCAACCTGTTGGTCGGGGTGGTCGGAGCCGTGCTGGGCGGCTTCCTGCTGGGATTGATCGGTTTTGCCGCCGTGGGGTTGCTGGCCAAATTGGTCTCGGCCACTCTGGGGGCGGTCGTGTTCTTGTATCTGTTGCGCACCTTCGGCGGGCGCAAATGAACAGGCGGGACGGCGCAGCACGGACAGTCGCCCCCCTGCTCCCGCTCGGCCGCGGCAGCAAGTTGACCCGCCCGCTGCGGCGATAGCACAATGGGGGAGTGGGCCGCGGTGGCCCGCCAGCGACGGTGTCCGACGAATCTGCAACTTCAGCTGGAGGAGTGCACCTTGATGTGTCACACGGCTTTTCTTGGCTTGGCGCTGGCCGCCACGGCGGCCTGTGCCGCTGAAACGGAAGAGGGTTTCGTCAGCCTCTTCGACGGCAAGACCCTGGAAGGTTGGCAAGGTGACACGGAAGGCTACGTCGTGGAGCCCGGCCGTGAAGGGATCCTGGTTTGCAAGAAAGGCGGCCACATCTTCACGACCAAGGAGTATAGCGATTTCATCCTCCGCTTCGAATTCCGACTGGAGCCGAACTCCAACAACGGCGTGGGGATTCGTACGCCGCTGGGAGTCAATCCGGCCTATCAGGGCATGGAAATCCAGATCTTGGACAACACGGGGAGCCGGTACCAGAACCTCAAGCCGTATCAGTTTCACGGTTCCATCTACGGCGTGGTGCCAGCCAAGCGGGGATTCCTCAAACCGGTCGGCCAGTGGAACTGTGAGGAGATCTACTGCCGGGGAAGTCACGTGCGCGTCACCCTGAACGGGCATGTGATCGTGGATGCCGACATATCCAAGATCGAGGAACCCATGGACGGCCGCCCCCATCCCGGACTGAAGCGCACCAAAGGCTACATCGGGTTCCTGGGCCACGGTTCTCGGGTCGAGTTTCGTAACATCAGGATCAAAGAGCTGAAGGGCAACGGCCGGTAACGCCCGCCGTGCCGTGAGCCCGGGCGCTGACCGGGCGGGTCGTCGCCGGCGTGGGGCTTGGAGCGGTTACGATTGGCCAACCGCCTCGGCTGAGGCTCAGGGCTGGATGTAAAGCCCGGCGCTGTCCCGACGGCCTGCGCCTCCCCCACCCGGATCCTCCTCCTCCGCCGCCGGCTGGGAGGGGTCGCTCGGTTCCGAACCCCATCGGGGCCACCACTCCGGCCGGTACTTGACCGTGTGTTGGACGCCGGGCAAGTAGACGTTCAGGAAATTGAACCGTTCGTGCTTGCCGAAATAGTTGAGCACGTAGTAGCCGACGGCCAATCCGGCCAGGCCGCCCAGCACGATGCCCACCAGTTCCCGCAGCCAGCTCTTTTTGCGGCGCCGCTGGCGGTCGGCCAACGGCCAGCCGATCTGTCCGGACCAGTCCGTCTGCTGATCCGGGGCGAAATCGAATCGGGGTGCTTCGTCGACGGCCTGCGAGAGGAAGGCAAACGGCGACGCTCCCGCTCCGTCTGGCTCGGGCGAGCCGGATCGCACCTGACGAGCCACGACAGCCGCCAGCTCTTTGCCCAATGGCTGGCCCGTGGCCGCGATCACCAGTTGACTCAGAGGGAATTCCGTGGCCTGGCCAGGAGCCTGAACCAGCGGGTCATCCGTCTGATCCGTTGCGGCTTCGACGGCCCCACTGGCCGCTTCGTCCAGCCCGGCTTCGTGCCCGCCCCGGCCGCCCGTCCCTTCCTCATCCCCGGCCATCTCACCGCCGGCCGCCCTGCTGGACGGCGTTTCCTCGCTTTCCGGTGGCGACAGCGGCTCGACGGGCGACTCCTCGGCCACAGCGCAGGGCTCCGAACCGCGCTGCGACAGCTCCTGACCGACATCTGCAGACGTATCAGCCGGCCACAGGGGAACCAACCCTGGAGGCGATGCCTGGACCCACTCGTCGGCCAGCTCGACCGCCTCGCCTGGCGTGAACTGTCCGTCACAAATCGGGCAAGCGACCAGCGCGCTTCGATCGGCTTCGACTCCCGCCGTCACCGGCTGGCCGCATTCGGGACACTTGACGATCCTGGTCATAAACCTCCCTCGCTGGATCACCGGGCTGCTGGTTCGCAAACCCCGACGAACAACCGCCCGGTCCGTGGCCTCAAGACGCCGCAAGCCAAACCATCTTGCCGCCGTTGCTCTACCGACGACAGATGCCGCCTCTTTCTTCTATACTACTCGGGCAGCTTTCGCCCTGAAACCAAACAATCACCTCAGCCCTCTGGCGACCGACGGCTGGCGCCGCCCGAGCGGTCCCCAGGGGCGACTTTCCTTCCCGCGGAAGCTCTGATGGGGCCGATCGTCCGGATCGGCCGAGGACTCAGCTGCCCTGGCTGGCCAGGTAGTTGCCATAGCCGATGATCATCGTGGAGGCTATCAAAGTCAGAATGCCCGTCCAGACGAGCCCTCTGGTCTTGCCGCTCGTCCCCCGCCACTCATGGAAAACGATGCCCCACAGGTTGCTGAAAACGATGATGAAGGCCATGTGGATCGACCAGCTCGAGAAGCCGTACTGTTCACCCAGCTTGGTTGTCCCCATCCCGTAGAAGAAGAATTGGGCGTACCAGATCACGCCTCCCAGGGCAGAAAGCAAATAGTTGCGCAGCTGCTGGCTCGCCGGCCCGGTCACGTAATCCTTGAACGAACGATTCCGGGCATTCAGGATCAAACACCACGTGGCATTGCTGAGGAAGCCGCCGACGAGGATGACGACCAGCACCGCGTTGTTCGAAAAAAGCCTCTCCGTGCCGTGTCGGACGGCCACCTCGGCGATGGGCCCGCCCGCTGCCAAGCCGAAAGCGAAACAGGCGCTCAGGATGCCCGCCATCGTCGCCACGGCAAAACCTCGGCCCAGAGCAAACTCGTCCACGGCCAGCCTTTTCTGGTCTTCGGCCAATTCCCTTTCCTTGCACATGCCCGCCAGGCCGCACAAGCCGATACCGGCCAGGCAGACGGCCACCCCGACCAGCGTGGTCTGGCCCGGCGCCAAGGTGAACAGCCCAACCAGCTTCTCCCAATCCTCAGCAGACCCGAACAGGCCGTGGAAAACGGGCGGCACGAGCGTACCGAAAACCATGCAGAACCCCAAGGCCACGGCATATCCCAAAGCCATACCCAGGTACCGCACCGAAAGGCCGAACGTCAGGTTCCCCAAGCCCCATAGGGCTCCAAACAGGACGGCCAGCCCCATGGCGCCCGCCGGGCTTGTGGCGAGCACTTCGAACAGGTCGGGCGTCGTGATCCGCGCTACGATCCAGGGCGCCGCCAGCCAGGCTGCCAGGCCCATGACCAGCCAGAAGCTTTCCCACGCCCAACGCTGAACCTGCTTCAACGGCGCATAGAAACTGCCCGCCGCAAAGCCGCCCACGGCATGGAGAAACACCCCCAGAAACGCGCTCGGTGTCATCTCGGCCTTCCCATGTTTGGGGAAAAGGAACCGGGAAACAACGCTGGCGGGCGCCCTTTGCGCCACACAACGAAAAAAAGCGGATGCACCGCCGGAAACGCCGTGGGGATTATAGGCCCAGGCGCCACGGACCGCTACATGGGCCGGAATGGTGAACGAGTTTTTCTCCGGGGCCCGGGAAAGCCCCCAAACGCGAGCCGTGGCGGCCGTGCGCGAGGCTGCAACCGCATCACCGCTCTCCAGCTTCGCCCCCTGGACGGGCCGCGCCCTTTGTTGTAGCTTCTGGTTGGACCTACGCCCTGAGGGGTCGGCCAGCGCTGAGGGGCCGCGGTATCCGAGCTGCGGCCGCGATCCCCTGCCACAGGCTCCTCGTCGGCGTCCACCGAATCAGGTCCTGAACGGATACACTTGCAGGCGCCACGTTGTAGCTTGACTCACCAAGCCGGGTGTATTTGGGGTAATCGGTTCACGGTCCCACCGGCCCTGTGCCGGTGGGCTAGAAGTAGTGTTGGTCCTTGCGTTGAGTTGTTAACCCACTCACCACCGGCCAGAGGCCCGTGGGGTGGCTCAGGGCACACCCTCGGCCCGTGAACGCTTACTGTTGGGGTTCGTAACCGCAGCAAAGTCCGGCTCGGAGAGCCAGGCTCCGATGCTGCACCGGGGCGCAGTCCAACTGCTGAGCGGGGAGTTCGGAAATGGCAGCGCAGACCAAATGGATCGGTATGGTTGCCGTGGCCGCCGTGGTGGCCGTAGTGGTTCAGCCCCGGTGTCATGGCCAGGTGAAAGCTTGGGAGGGAACGATCACCATTCCGACCTATCCTTGGGAAGACGACATCAATCCCAAGTTCTGGGCGCTGGAGGGGCCCGCTCGCCTCTCCACGACGCTCACCGGAGCGATCACCTACCCGTACACGATGCAGGACCACCTGTCGAGGACCAAGGTCGAGAGGACGTACAAGGCGCTCTTCTTGGAAAACGAATACTTGAAGGTGACCTGTTTGCCGGAGTTGGGCGGCCGGCTGCACGCTGTGCTGGACAAAACCGAGGGCAAGGACATGTTCCATCGCAACAGCGTAATCAAGCCGGGGATGATTGCCATGCGTGGCGCGTGGATCAGCGGGGGCGTGGAGTGGAACACCGGTCCCCATGGCCATACGGTAACGATCCTCGCGCCGGTAGATGCCCTGACGGGCACCAACCCGGACGGCTCGGCGTTCCTGGAAATCAACAACCACGAGAAGATCTTCCGCACCCGATGGACCGTGCGCGTCACCCTTCGTCCGGGCCGCAAGTACCTGGAGGAGAGCATCCGCATCTACAATCCCACGGACGGCATGCATCCGTATTACTTCTGGAACTGCACCGCCTTCCCGAATCGGCCAGGCACCCGATTCATCTACCCCATGTCACTGGGCACAGACCACCACGGCCGGAAGTTCTTCCAGTGGCCGGTGCACGAGGGCAAGGACTTGTCGTGGCTGAAGAACTACGAGACGTACGCGTCGGTGTTCGCCGTGGATTGCCGTTACGACTTTTTCGGGGCCTACGACGTGGATGCCGACCGGGGGATCGTCCAGGTGGCCAACCGCCATGTGCTGCCGGGCAAGAAGGCGTGGACATGGGGCACGTGGGATTTCGGACTGGTGGCCCAGCAGAGCCTGACCGACGAGGACGGCCCGTACATCGAGGTCCAGAGCGGACCGCTCCCCACGCAATCCGACTACGGCATGCTGGCGCCGCGCCACCAGATCGCCTGGAAGGAATTCTGGTATCCCCTCCACGGGCTGGGTGATGGGTTCGAATTCGCCACCCGCGACGTGGCTGTCCAGACATCCCGCCAGGAGGGAGATTTGACGGTGCGGATGATCGCCACGGGCAAGTTTCCGCAGGCCCTCTGTACGGTGGCTGTCCGAGGTGGCCAGGCCGTACGCCGCCAGGTGGACTTGTCGCCGCAAGAGGCCGTGGAGGTGTGTTTCCCGGACGTGGGCGGCGCGGCGGCGCGAGTGAGCATCGTCGCGGCGGACGGCAGGCCACTGGCCCGTTTCACCACACCGCTTCCGATCCCCAGGACGACGCCGCCCGAGCGGCCCGCGTACATCGACAAAGCGGACGACCAGCTCACCACGGAAGAGAAATACCTGAAAGGACGGCGCTTTGACCGGTCAACGGATCGCATCCGCGCCCGCCGGTACTACCAGATGGTCCTGGCAGACGATCCCGGCTACACGCGGGCCCTCCGGGCTCTGGCCGTGTTGGATTTCGAAGCCGGGCTGTACGCCGATGCGGCCGGCCGATTGGAAAAGGCGCTCGGGCGGGACGGCGACGACGGATTGGCCTGGTACCTGCTCGGCGTCTGCCGCCTGGCCCAGGACAATCCACGGGAGGCTGCCGCCTGCGGGTATCGGGCGGCCAGGCTGTTCGCCACCCGGTCACTGGGCCATGACCTGGTGGGGCGAGCGGCGATGCGGTTGAAACGCCCGCGGTTGGCCGTGCGGGCGTTCACCGAGGCGGTACGGCACAACCCGGACGACACCATGGCCCGGGACCACCTGCTCGTGGCCCTGGCCAGCGCCGGCCGGACCGAGGCGGCACTGGAGCGGGCCGAAAAGGCCCTCAAGCGGCGCCCCACCGACCTGGTACCCCGCGCCCTGCTGGGCCTGCTGGGCGGCGTGGACCTGGAGGCCTGCGCCCGACAAACGCGCCACTTCGTCGGGGAAGACGATTTCGAAATGATCGAAACGGCGCTGCTCTTCGCTGACCTGGGGCTGTACGATCAGGCGGCGCGGTGGCTGCGGGCCACGTGCGTCGATCCGGTACCCGAAGACGAGCGCAGCCCGCTGCCGCTCTATTACTTGGCCTGGTTCACGGCTCGGGCGGGCGATCACGAACAAGCCGCCGAACACCTGAAGGCCGCCGCACGGATCTGGCGGGACTTCGTTTTCCCCTCACGTACCGAAGCGATCCCCGTGCTCCAGCACGCCCTGGACGAAAACCCGAACGATGCCCGCGCCCACCTGCACCTGGGCAACCTGCTGGGGAACCTGGGCCGGATGGAGGAGGCGATCGAACACTGGCAGCTGGCCGCCCAGGGCGACCCGTCGCTGAGCGTCGCCTCGCGCAACCTGGGGCTGGCCACCTGGGCGATGGAGCAAGATGCTGCCAAGGCGAGCGACTATTACCGAAAGGCCATCGCCGCCCGGCCTGACGACCAGACCTTGTACCGAGATCTGGCGGAGATCCTCATCGCCTCGGACCGGCGGCCCGAAGCCATCCGGCTGTTGGAATCGATGCCCCTGCGCGGCCACCGCCGCTCGGATGTCACCATCTTCTTGGCCCAGGCCTACCTGGACGAGAAACGATACGATCAGACCATCCAGCTGCTGGAATCGACCCCCTACTTTGTCAACTGGGAAGGCCAAGACATCACCTGGGTGCTGTTCCACAAGGCCCACCTCGAACGAGGCCGACAGCGGTACGCTGACGGCGACTACGAAGGGGCCGTGGCCGATTTCCAGGCCGCATTGACGTACCCGGAAAACCTGGGTGTAGGACGCTCCAACCGGCCGCAAGAGGCCGCTGCGGAAT
Source organism: Planctomycetota bacterium (assembly GCA_015661985.1). Taxonomy (GTDB): domain Bacteria; phylum Planctomycetota; class Planctomycetia; order Pirellulales; family Thermoguttaceae; genus SZUA-1497. The sequence goes on from DQVB01000236.1 coordinate 10,795, forward strand.
ACTGGCTGGGCAGAAGCCTCCAAGCCGTTGGCCGACTGGAAGAGGCCCGCCGGGCTTTCCAGCGGGGTGCGGCTGGCTGCGAAGGCTCCGAAGAGCAGAACAAACACCGCAAGTTGTGCCAGGAGGCGCTCGAAGAGCTGCCGTGAGACGCAGCTTGGGCGCTGGAACGCGAGCCGGCCAGAAAAGCGCCGCGCACGATGATCAGCGCGATCCGCGGTCGACCGCAGCCACGGTAGGTTGGGTATTCCCGCCCCAGACTGTTCGCACCCGAGGGCTGTGAAAGAAATGGATGCGGAGCTTTTTCGCTGCTACCTGGTGGACAAGGATCCCCAGGGAAACGTGCGCGCCGAGCTGACTCGCCGGCCGCTCGATGAGCTGCCTGGTGGCGACGTACTGATTCGAGTGGACTACTCGTCGCTCAATTACAAGGATGCCCTGGCTGTGCGGGGACATCCGGGGGTGGTCAAGCGGCTGCCCATGGTCGTCGGAGTAGACGCCGCCGGCACGGTGGTCGAAAGCGGCGTGTACGAGTTCGTGGAAGGTGACCCGGTGCTGGTTACCGGCTTCGACTTGGGCGTGACCCACTGGGGCGGGTGGGCCCAGTACGTCCGCGTCCCGCAGCAGTGGGTTGTCCCCATGCCGCCCGGATTGACGCCCAAGGAAAGCATGATGCTGGGCACTGCAGGGCTGACCGCTGCGCTGTGTGTGCGGGCTCTCCAAGAGCACGATGTGAAGCCCGGTTCCGGACCGGTAGTGGTTACCGGAGCCAGTGGGGGTGTGGGGAGCGTCGCCGTAGCCCTGTTGAGCCAGTTGGGCTACGATGTGGTGGCCGTCACGGGGAAGCCCGCTGCGCGGAACTACCTGCAACAGCTGGGCGCTCGCCAGGTCGTGCCCCGCCAGGCGGTAACGGATACCGGCGGCAAACCGCTGTTGTCCCGGCAGTGGGCCGGGGCCGTGGATACCGTGGGCGGAGACATCCTGAGCACCCTGCTGCGATCCACCCGCCACTTCGGCTGCGTGGCCGCTTGCGGCAACGCCGCCGACGCCCGTTTGCCCATCACGGTCTACCCGTTCATCCTTCGCGGCATCACACTGGCCGGCGTGGATGCGGCCATGTGCCCCATGCCGGTGCGACATGAACTGTGGCAAAAGCTGGCCGGGCCATGGAAGCCGAAACACCTGGCTCAGATCGCCCGCTCGGTCCAGCTCGATGAAGTGCAGCAACATGCGGAACAGATCCTGGCCGGGCAACTTCGGGGCCGGCTGGTTGTACGGGTCGCCGGCGAGGACCAGCCGCAAAAGGGCCACGAGGCTGGCTGAGTAGCTCGATGAGCACCCGGACACAGAGGGCACGCTACGCTGCCAGCCACGCTCAACAGCTGCGCGATCGCCGCGCTGCGCTGCCCAGTAACGAGAAATCGATCAGTTGGTCGTTGAAGCGCCTCGCAGCCTTATAGGCGATCCGGGCCGTGACCATCGTCACAACGACGATGAAAGCCAATCCCCAAACACTGGCCCGCCAACCCCACCAAACGCACAGTTGCTCTGCCACGAGCAGCCCACCCCAGAATCCCACGAGCCACCCGGGCACGGGAGTCAACGACGCAATCAGACCACAGACCGCGCCGACCAGCATGCTTGCCACCCAGCCGACTGTCCCCGGGCCGATGGCCTGATGCAGGTTCCCCGCAACGGCCGCAGCACCGACAGCCGCGGGGATCCCGAAAAAGCCGGACATGACCACCCTCGTCGTAGCTTGCCGGGCACGTGCCACCACTACCACGGCCGCCACGGCCACCAATAGACCACTCACCAAGCCCATCACAGCCCCTGCCACCGCCCCGGTGAAAAGCCCTCCTGCCGCCCCTGCTATCACAGCCACAGCGAGTCTGCAACGGATTACCCAAATGATTTCGGCCCTGGCGAGCTCTCTGACGTGCTCCTCCATGTAGCCGCGAAGCGTCCTTACAAACGCTTGAGCTGCCGCCTTACTGTACTCCTCGTCCTCGTCGTCCTCCTCCTCGGCGTACTCCTCCTTGTCCTCTTCTTCCTCGTCATCCTCCGCTAAGAACAGGTCATCCGGATCGTCGGTGATGTACTCCAACGCTTCGTCAAGGGGCAGCACCAAACCATGCGGCTTCACGGGACACCAGCGGTCGCCGTCCCACCAGTCGATTTCCACTTCGCCAGCCTCGTCCGTAGCTCGCAGCCGGGCCAACGGAGAGCGATCATCGGCCCAGTAGATGTTGTAGCTCCGCCTCCGCTTGCGGCAAATAATGTCCAAGTCGCGCATTTCGAAATGGCGTTCAATCTCACGCTGGATACGGCTCCTAGTATGGACTGACATGGCACCAAGTCCTCCATGATCGATCCCCATCGGCAACCGGCCGCAAAGACAGCCGCAAAACCCGCAGCGGCCACGCTCTATCAGCCATGTAATGTAGCATCAATCCGCCGACTGCGATAGTGGAAAACAGCATGCTGGCGCAAACTGGGTAATTCAGGGAAACTGAGGACTATAGAAGCCCGTGCCCCACCGGGTCCCTTGTCCCAGGCCATCGCTCGGTGTTGCCATGCGCAATTCGGACGGCACCAGTCTTTTGGTTCGGGTCTCCAAGCGGAGCGTCCTTCCCTTGCAAGGCCGAGCTGAGCCCGGCTCAGGAGAGCCAGGCCACGATTCTGCGTCCCGTAATCTCCGAGTGCTGTCGTCGAGTGCTGTCCTCTTCTGTCGGATTACGCAACCATCGTGCCCGTTCACGGCCTTTGGACCAGGGAAGGATTCAGACCCAGGGCACGTGATAACTGTAGCCGCTCACAGGTCGGGGGCCGCCACCGCAGTTGCTACTGCCGGTCGGACCGCAGATCAACCCCCCATGGTTGCGGAGCGGCTTGGCCAGGTGGCCACGGGCGGGAGGCCCGTGGGTTGTACGGCCCAAGCCTCCCAAGAAGCCCGGCTTTTCGAAAAAGCCGGGCTTCTTGGGTGCCGAAAAGCCGGGCTTCTTCGGTGCCGGGCTTCTTCGGTGTCGCAGAACCTTTGGAACGGGCCATGGAGCGGAACGGCTCGCTAAATGACCGCGCGCGATTCCGGGACCGCCGCCGACACGTCTTGTCCCCTCCCCCGTTGATGGGGGACGGGTTAGGAAGTGAATTGTAGGGTGGGTCGAGCGTGCGCAAGCGATGCGGCTGCGGCCCCATCACACAAACCCGGCGGCAGCGGTTGCGCGCGTGATGCCCCACCGTTATCTGGTCCGACATACGGGTGGCGCGCGTGGTGGAGGCATTGTGGTGGGTCATCCGGCGCGCCTGACGGCGGCCTCGACCCACCCTACGCGCTTGGGGTTCAGGCGGGTTTCGGCCGTCCCGGTTTGGTGTCGGTTTTGCCTGCGCCGGTGCCCGGGTCGCGAGGCCGAAAGTCCCAATCGAGGAACCAGCGCCGTGCCGGGCGCAGG
>DQVB01000200.1 GCA_015661985.1 Planctomycetota bacterium
CCGTCGCAGGGCGCGGAGGCCCCAACTTGCGCCGCACGCTCTGAGAATGCCAGGAGACACCCCATGCAGATCATCCAGCCTCACTATCACGGCATTGCCCGGACAGCCCAGGACTACGAGCGGATGGCCATGTCCGGCGTGGTGGCCGTGGCCGAACCGGCTTTCTGGGCCGGCTTTGATCGCCTCTACCCGGAGACGTTCATCGATTATTTCCGGCAGATCAGCCAGTTCGAACCGACTCGGGCAGCCCAGTACGGGATCCGCCATTTCTGCTGGGTGGCCGTCAATCCGAAGGAGGCGGAGGACCCCGAGTTGAGCCGGGCGGTGATGGACCGGATGCCCGAGTTCTTCCAGGAGCCCACGGTGCTGGGTGTGGGCGAGACGGGACTGCACAAGTCAACGAAGAACGAATGCGAGATCTTCGAAGCCCAGGTGGAGCTGGCGTTGAAACACGACCAGCTGTTGTTGGTTCACACACCACACCTCGAGGACAAACTTCAGGGAACCCGGCGGATCCTGGAAATCCTCCGCGGCCTGCCCGTGGACCCCGACCGCGTCTGGATCGACCATGTGGAGGAGCACACGATCCGCCCCATCAAGGACGCCGGCTATTGGCTCGGCTTCACCCTCTACCCCATCACCAAATGCTCGCCACAGCGGGCCGTGGATATGCTGGAAAAATACGGCTGGCAGCGCACCCTGGTCAATTCCTCGGCCGACTGGGGGCCCAGCGACCCGTTCACGCTCCAGCAGTGTGTACTCGAGTTCCGCCGCCGCGGCCATTCGCTCCAGGAGGCGATCGAGGTGTTCCACAACAACCCGGCCCGGTTCCTGGGCCAATGCCCCAAGTTCGATATCCCGCCCATAGAAGTGAGCGCCATGGAGCCCCATCCCGTGGCTGGCCCCAAGTAGGATCGTCGGATGCGTTCATGGCGCGCGTCTTTGCCTTGCCGCCCAAGGGACCGGGGGGCCAGCGGCCACCTGATTCATCCACTTCGTCGTCTTTTGGTTTTGGCCCGACAGGGCAACGGGTGTGCGGGCGGCTTCAAGGCCTCGGCCGTGGTTCAGCTCGTCGATGCGCCTCCGGAGTACACGGATCAACCGTCTGTGCCCGGGGATGAGTGCTGCTGGTGAGTACGCCACTGAGATCTGGCGGCGGACGAGTGGTCCTTCTCCAGGCCGGCGGACCGGTGTGGTCACAGCCGCGGGTCCACGGGTTCGCTTTCCAGAGCCAGGATGGCGAAGACGCATTCGTGAACCCGTCGCAACGGCTCCATGCGCACGAATCGTTCGAGCGCTTCGATCCCCAGGGCGAATTCGCGCACGGCCAAGGATCGCTTGTGACCGAGGCTGCGCGAGCGCAGTCGCGGCAGGTGTTCCGGGGCCGTGTAGTCCGGGCCGTAGATGATCCGCAGGTATTCGCGGCCACGGCATTTCACGGCCGGCTGGACCAGCCCGCGTCGGCCGCGCACGATCCACTCCATCGGTTTGACCACCATGCCTTCGCCGCCGCGTCGGGTCAGGTCCACCCACCACCGCTCACCCTCCAACTGGCCGGCCGGGTCCGTCACATCCACAACGCGGTGCTCGCTGGCCGTCAGCAATCGCGGGTCCTGCCGGCAGATCTCGGCCAATGTCCCCATGTGCCAGAGGTGGTCCCGGTCGATGTGCACCTTGCCCTCGGTGGCCATCAAATGGAAGGGGGCCAGCCTCAGGTCGTCCAGCGACTCGACGGGCCAGCAGTATCGGCGGTAGGCATCGACGAAGCGCGAGATGTTCACCCGCCGGTCGGCGAAGCGTTTCAACATCTCGTCCACCTTTTCGCGATCGTCACCTGCCAGACGTGATGCGGTTTGTTCGAGGGCGTCCAGGGCGGCTGCCAGGGACGCGTGACCCGCCGCACCGGCCGCGGCGTACTGCGAGCGAAGCAGCTCCTGGGCCTTGGCCGACCACGGCATCAGTTCGCAGTCGAGGCATACCCAAGTCGTGTCGAACTGCTGCCAGAATCCACACGCCGCTATCGCCGCGCGCAGCCGCTCCAGCAGCGCACGCTCGAGTTCCGCATCGTTGAAGAACCGCCGGCCTGTGCGGGTGTAGGCGATCCCGGCTTCGTCCAGTACGCCGAAGCGATCCCGGGCGGCCTCAGCGTCGCGGCAGACGATGACCACAACCCGCGACCCCATGTGCTTTTCCTGGCAGATCACCTGCGGCACGCCCTGGCTGCGGTAGTAGGCGAACGCTTCGGCCGGGTGTTCGAGCAGCCCCTCCAGCCGGCTTGTCTCGCACGGCGACATGGTGGGCGGCAGGTAGATGAGCCATTTCGGATTCGTGGCGAACCGGCTCATCACCTCCAGCGCCGCCGCGGCGTTTTCTTCCCGGACCGTGACGTTCGCAGCCAATCGCGTCGATACGATCCGCTTGCCAAGCACGTCGTCGGCGTCCAGGATGTCGTCGTGCCGGTGCTGGGCCGAAAGGGCTGGGGCCTGCTGCTGGTCGGGCAGAAACGGCCTGGCCGGCTGGCAGTACGTCCGGCGTGCCGGCACGGATGCGAGTTCCTTTTCCGGGTAGCGCAGTGCCGTGAGCTTGCCGCCGAACACACAACCGGTGTCGATGTTGATGGTTCGGTTCAGCCATTCCGCTTTGGGCACCGGCGTGTGGCCATAGACCACCATGGCCGACCCGCGGTATTCGGCCGCCCAGTTGTGCCGCACGGGCAAGCCGAACTGGTCCGTTTCGCCCGTCGTTTCGCCGTACAGGGCGAAGTCGCGTACGCGAGCCGACGCGCGGCCCTGCATCTCCTCCTTCAGGCCGGCATGGGCAACCACCAGTCTGCCGTCGTCCAGCACGTAATGGCTGATCAGGCCGTCGACAAACTCGATCAGGCCTCGGCAAAACCGTTCGCGCATTTCTTCCGGCAGCGCTTCGATTTCCGCGAGCGATTGAGCCAGCCCGTGCGTGATCCGCACGTCCCTGCCCTTGAGCTTGCGGGCCAGCTTCCTCTCGTGATTACCAGGAATGCACAACGCGCTGCCCGTCTGGACCATGTTGCGGACCAGCCGCACCGCATCCAGGATGCGCGGTCCGCGGTCGACCAGATCGCCCAGAAAGATCGCCTTCCGCCGGTCCGGGTGGCGGTAGGCCTTCTGGCCCCAGATCGGATCCGGCGGACAGGTCAGCTCTTCGTAGCCCAACCGCCCCAGCAGCTCCTCCAGCTCGTCCGTGCAGCCGTGCACGTCGCCGATGATGTCGAACGGCCCGTGTTCGTCGCGCCGGTCGTTCCACAACGGGACTCGCTGGATCGTTGCCGCGTCGATCTGGTCGACCGTTTTCAGCACGAAGATATGGCGGAACCCTTCGCGCTGGAGGCCCTTGAGCGAGCGCCGCAGCTGCCACCGCTGTTGGCCGACCACGTGGGAGCCGAAGTCGCGGTCGGGGCGCGACCGGTTCCGCTCGTGGCAGATCGACTCCGGCACGTCCAGCACGATGGCCACGGGCAGGCAATGGTACTGGCGCGCCAGCTCCACCAGCGGCTTGCGCGATTCCCGTTGCACGTTCGTGGCGTCGACAACGGCCAGGCGGCCGCGCTGAAGCCGTTTGGCCACGATGTAATGCAACACCTCGAAGGCGTCCTTGGTCGCCGACTGATCGTTCTCATCGTCGCTGACCAGCGCCCGGCAGGCATCCGAGGAGACGATCTCCGTCGGCAGGAAATGCCGGCGCGCAAAAGTGCTCTTCCCAGACCCACTGGCCCCGATCAACACCACCAGCGACAGCCTGGGAATGCTGATCCGCACCGAATTCTGTGGTTCGGTCATCGCCGTTTGGAGGCTCAAATGACAATACCGCCGGCGCCCGGCTTCCGCAGCACCTAGCCTGTGTACCGCAAGTCGGCCGCAACGTCAATGTGCGCCGGCTCACCAGCGACAAACTCTACTGCGATCGAGAGCCGGCCTGCCTGCCCATCGGGGACGTGGTTTTCTCATCGGATCGCGGGTGCGGCGCGTCGCAGTGCGGGGCAGCGCCGTTGGCCTGCAGCGACTTCGGCCTTCCCAATCTCTTCCGCGTTTCGGCCGACGGCAGCCGCCTCGACCGGCTGACCTGCAACAAGGACGTGGACCGGGACCCGCACGGCTTCGTCCAGTCCTATCGCTCGTTGTCCCTGATCGAGCCGGGCGAGCCGCTCCCGCTGGGCGAAGGATACCGGGATGCCTATCCGGGAATGCCCAACCTCGAACCTGGTGAAGGCCAGTTGTACGAAGCGGTCAAGAGGCGAATCGACAGCCCGGGCGGATTGCTCTGCCTGTCGAATCACATGAGCGGGCCGGAGGTGACCCGGCCCAAACAGTCCGGTTCGCACCAGAGCCGCGTGGTCCTCACACCCCGGGACGATCCGCTCCACCGCCGGGAGGTCTCGTTGAGTCGCGACGAGTGGGAAACGCTGGTTACATGGGTCGACGCCAACGCCCCGTATCGCGGCACCCGCTACCAGTACTTCGGCTCGGCTGGACGGCTCCTTCCCCACGCTGTCCCGGTACGGATCCAGCTGGATCCGCCATTCCAACGGGGCGAAAAAACGTATCGCATCGTCGCGGCCGCGCGGTAGCTCGGAGCCGCAGGATGGGCCAAGGGGACCCACCATCGTTACGCTCTCAGCTACCGCCGCGCCCCGCGAACCCACGAATGCCCCCGCGACATCCGGAAGGTCAACCAAAGTGGGCTCCTGTGACAACGAGCGCGAACCTCGCCTGGGCAAGAACAGGGCATCCAGTCTCCACAGCGTGAATGCTCGTTGGCCACCCAAAGCTGCTCAGATTCGGGAAAAGCTGCTCGAGCACGTAGCTAGTGTCTGTCGGAAAAAGGATGATTGGTGGGTGGGGATAGGACCAAAGGCGGCCGAGGGACGGCGAAGATGGGGGGGCAGCTTATGCGCGCGTGGTTCGCTCGGCAAGATCAGGCCAAAAACAAGGCGCCGTGGTCGTCACATCGCCCC
>DQVB01000062.1 GCA_015661985.1 Planctomycetota bacterium
CCGCCGCTCCGCGCTCAGCCATCGCTTGGTCCTGGTTCTGTTCGGTCATCGCGCCGACCCTTCCCCGTCGCTACCCGGTGCGGTCCACGGCGGATTTCCTCACGGACGTGTCCACCGCAGCGCCTCTTACGGCCCCGCTGGCCCCACCGTATCGACCGCCGCCACCTGGGTGCTGCCTTCCACAATGGTCAACACTTGATCGGCGGGGACGTTTTCCACCACATCGCGCCGGCCGCCGACCCAGCGGACTTCGATCCGGTCCACGCGCCGGCGCGCTGCCAGACCGAAATGCAGGCGAGTGCCGAAATGGCTCTGGTAGCTGCGCCCGCTGTGAACCTCGTCCATCTGCCGCAGGTCTCCGGCAACTACCGTCACCTGCGCGCCGATACCGTCCCGATTGCTCTTGGTGCCCTGGAGTTGAATCTGGATCCAGTGATGGTCGTTGGGCGAATCGTTGCGGAGGATCGTGGGGCGGCTCCGCGAATTGACCACCACCACGTCGATATCGCCGTCGTTGTCCAAGTCGCCGAAGGCCGCTCCCCGGCTGCTCAGCTTGGGCAACAGGCCGTCCCCACTCTGGTCCGAAACGTTCACAAACCTCCCATTACCCATGTTCAACAGGAGGAGGTTTCGCACGCGGTACGAAGTGACGTCACAGAACTCGTCGATGTTATCGAGCAGGTGGCCGCATGCCACGAAAATGTCACGGTCGCCGTCGTTGTCGAAGTCGACCATGCCGATGCCCCAGGTGACATGCTGCAGCGTCCCCTGGCCGGCCCGCGAGGGCAAGGTCACGTCTTCCAACAGGCCGCCACCCAGGTTCTTGTACAGCGACGCCCATTCGTCTTGGTAGGAGGTCTTGTAGAAATCCAGGAGGCCGTCGTTGTTGTAGTCACCGCACTCCACTCCCATGCTGGCTTGCTCGTCGCCGTACATATCATAGGCGAATCCGGCCAGCAGCCCCACCTCTTCGAACCGGCCTTTCCCGTCGTTCTGGAAGAGGAAGTCGGGCGTGGAATCGTTGTTGACGAAGATATCCGTGTCTCCGTCGTTGTCGTAGTCCGCGCAGATCATGCCCATGCCGCGACCGGCGTGGGCGGCGATTCCCGACGGGACGCTCACGTCCGTGAAGGTGCCGTCGCCGTTGTTGCGGTAGAGCGTATCGGGGATGGGCAGGTAATGGGCTGGTCCCGGATAGACGTGGAAGCCGTGATACATGTTGCGGACATGATCGTCGTAGGAAAAGTTCAGGTAGCTGGAAACATAGAGGTCCAGGTCTCCGTCGCCGTCCATATCCAAGAAGCAGGCGCCGGCTCCGACTTTGGAGGGGCCATTGTCCGTGCCCGTCTGGCGGGTCACGTCGGTAAACGTGCCATCCCCGTTGTTGCGATAGAACACGTTGGGGCCGAAGTTGTTGACGTAGATGTCCGGATCGCCGTCGTTGTCGTAGTCGCCCACGGCCACACCCAGGCCGTAGCCCGTGTCCCCCACCCCGGCCTCTTCGGTCACGTCGGTGAAACGGAAGTTGCCGTCGTTGCGGTACAGGGCGTTCGTGGGGGGCTTCTCCACCTCGGTTCCTCGCAGCGGGGCGCCGTTGAGGAAATAGATGTCGATGTCACCGTCCAGATCGTAGTCGAACAGGGCCAGCCCGGCGGTGACCGTCTCCATGATATAGCGCCGGCCGGAACCGCCGTCGGTATGCTGGAAAGTGATGCCCGTCCGATCGGTCACGTCGCGCAGAAGAATCGGGCTCTGGCCGCAGGCGCCCCGTTCCAGCAGCGCCACTATGCCCGCAACGGCCACAATGAGCATCAGCGGCCTCGTCGCTTCTTGCCTTCCTGTCATGTTTCGCTCTCACTGCGGCTGCTTGGCCAATTGATAAGCCCGCTCGATCCGCGGGTCGTCCGGCCTGAGCTGGCGGGCCCGCCCGAGGGCCGCCAGCGCCTCGGTGGGACGGTCGAGCCGGGCGCTGAGCAGGCCCAGGTTCAACCAGTGCTCGGCGCTGTCCGGCTGGATTTCACACAGCTGCTGGCAGACGACCAAGGCATCCTGGTGCCGCCCCCGTTCCTCGTACAGCGCCAGCAGCTCCATCCGGCACTGGGTGTTCGTCGGCTCCAGGAAGGCCGACCTCTGCCAAAGCTCTTCCGCCTTTTCCGGCCGCGATTGGCGGTGGTAAACCTGTCCCGTTTCGATCAGCGTCTGGGAGAGGATGCCCCGCATCTGGGGCAGGTCCTCATAGATCCGCCCCCGCGCATGCTGGAGCAGTTCCTTCTGATCGTCCGTGGCCAGGAGCCGGAACTTGCGCATGTACTCCAGCGCCTCGTCCCGCCGGCCCAATCGCGTGTAGACCCTGGACAAGCCGTAGTAGGCGCGGGCCTCCTCGGGCGCAGCCCGCATCAAGGCTTCGAAGGTACGCTTGGCCTCTTCCAGCCGGCCGCGATGCAGGTAGGCTTGGCCCAGGTCGACCACCGCGTCGGTCGTGGGCGGCTGACTCCGCACATACTCCTCCAAAAAGACGATCGCCTCGTCTACTCTGCCCGCGCTGATCAAGGCCTTGGCGAACCGTGACGGGGCCCGCCGCTCGGACGGCGCCAACTCCATGACCTTGGCGAACAGCTCCGCCGCCCGGTCGAAGTCCCCTTCGTCCTCGGCCACCAACCCGAGCCCGTAGTAGGCATCGGGGAAATCGGGGTCGATCTCCGCAGCCTTCTGCCACAGCTGCTTCGACTCGTCCGTGGCCCCCAAAGAGAACTGTAACCGGGCGGCCACGCTCAAGGCGTGGGGCGTCCGCGGGAAGTCGGCCAGCATCTGCTGGACCGTTCGCAGCGCCTCCTGGCGATAGTCCTCCACGGTGGCCTCGGGCGAGTACGCCGGACCGGTAAACGTCCACTGGCGAGGGCCAACCGCCGGCGAACTCCCCGACTGGCCCGCTGACCCGCGTTGCCAGTACCACCGGCCAGCCACATAACCCGCTGCTGCCCCCAAACCAACCACGAGGATGGCCCAAAGGCCCCATCGGATGCTGGCCGCACCACGCCGCCGCCGACCCCGGCTCCTACGGCGTCCGCCCGGATCGTGGTTGCCATCGGCTTCGCCGCTTGGAAGTTGAACAGCCATCGCGCTGATATGCCTGGAGCAAAAGGAGGTTGCCGGAGCCGCCCTGCGTAAGACCGGGGTGCCACCAAAGGCCTTCCCAGAACCACGGCTTTGGCGTCACCAAGAGGCTGGGAGCCGCCGGTTTGGCAAACACACCAGCAGCAAACCGCCCGACTCGCTGCCGGTGCCCCTGTCCAGCCGCCCCCATTTGCTACTTTACCCGCCCAGGCCAGCCGATTCAATCGGCTTACCTGGGCGTCGAGGGTCAACCCTCCCAAGAGCCCGGCACCGCTCCCCGTCACTGGCCCTCAACCAGCTGTCGATACGACGCCTTGGCGTGTTCCAAAAGCGAACGGTAATCGAAGGCCTCGATCTCTTCGCCCAACAGCTCCACGTCGTAGAAACCGTCGTAGCCGGCGTCCTTCAGGGCGGATACGATCTCCACCAGCGGTAGAACGCCCTCACCCAGTCGACACCGGTCTTGATCACCCTCTGGCGGATGACGGGCGTCACCCAACTGCACCAGGGCGATCCGGTCAACAATCCCGGAAATACGCTCGATGATCGACGGGTCGTGCCCCAGATGGTACGTGTCGAAAACCATCTTCACCTGGGGACTGTCCACCCGTTCGAAGAGCTCGAGCACATCATCCAGGCTCGTCAAGAAGGTGAACTGGCCTGCGCAGCCCGGGTGCATGGGCTCCACGGCCAGCGCCACGCCGTGCTCAGCCGCCGCGGGAGCCAGCTCCTTCAGGGCATCGCGGATGAGCCGTTTGGCATGGTTGTAGGTGTGCCCCGCCCGAGCCCCGCTGTGAACGATCAGGCATCCCGCGCCCAGGGCCGCCGCGGTCCTCAAGGCCTCGTGGGCGTCCTCCACGCTGGCCCGGTACGACCGCCCGTCACTTCCGGTGAATCCGCCTGCCCAGAAAAGGTGGGATACGGCCAAACCGGTCTGGCTCAACAACTCCAAGCCCCGCTGGTGACCGTAGTCGGACAGTTTGTGCCGCCAGATACCGATGGACGGGATCCCAGCCGCCGCGTAATGGGCCACGTCCTCTTCGAAGGACCATCGGAAGGTGGTCGTTTCGTTGACTGATAGTTGGGCCA